>NZ_JASLIX010000062.1:0-3829 GCF_030152715.1 Paenalcaligenes sp. | reverse complement strand
TTATGGTTAGCACGATTTGTCTCTCATTTAGCTCGTATTTTTACTGGTATCGAAATTCACCCCGGCGCTAAAATAGGTAAACGCGTTTTTTTTGATCATGGTATGGGCATTGTGATTGGTGAAACGGCTGAGATCGGGGATGACTGTACGATTTACCAAGGGGTGACTTTGGGTGGTACTAGCCTATATAAAGGCACAAAACGACACCCTACGCTAGAGAACAATGTGGTAGTGGGCGCAGGCGCCCAAATTCTTGGGGGGTTTACAGTAGGGGCAAATGCCAAGATTGGCTCCAATGCCGTCGTTGTTAAGCCAGTACCAGCGAATGCCACCGCTGTTGGCAATCCTGCGCGCATTATTACTAAAGAAGACAAAAAAACCACGGCACCTACTACGCCTACCCCTTCCCCAGCTTCGGCCGAAGAGGCCGTGCGCCACCCCACTGACCACCCCTGCAAGGCGGAATGGACGGGCAAACCATTAAAGGAGCTGCTTGAACAAAGCGCTCGCTCTAAAGCGGCAAGTCCTTTGCACCAAGCCAGTAATGATGCTTTCCCCGCCTATGCCGTAGACAGCACGAATAACGACCCCTTAGTTCAAGTTATCCATGAGCTAATTAATCATTCAGCCCAACAAGAACAACGCATCAGTCAGCTATGCAAAGCGCTCGAAGAGCTTGGACAGCGGGTAGAAAACGGCCAGCAACCGCTGGATGTTGAACGTCTTAATAAAATGATGGAGTGATTCACATGTCAGCCGCTACTACAGAGAATAGTTCAGGACCACGTACTCTGCGACGAGGGCTACAAATACTGCAAACCTTGCAAGCTCATGATGAAAGTGGTCTTAGCGTCACCGAGCTATCTCGGCTCACCGGTCTACAGCGTCCTACCATTTACCGTCTCTTAGCGGCTTTAACTGAATGCCAATTTGTGCATACTGTCGGCAAAACTCGACGTTATGCGGCCAGCAAGCCCACGCATCCTCATGCCGAAAATGAGCACCATTTAGTGGAAATTGCCAAACCTTTTATGCGCGAACTTGCTTTTAAGGTTGGCGATGCGGTGTTTTTGGTTATTCGGGAAAACAATGATTCGCTCACTCTCTGGCGCGAGATCGGCCCCTACCCTGTGCAAATTTTAGGCACCTATGTGAATAAGCGTCAGCCACTAGGGGTAGGCTCTGCCGGTATGGCGCTTTTAGCCAAGCTGGATGATCACACTGTCGCCCAAATCATCGAAGCCAATAGCCACAAGCTCGATCACTACGGTGGTATGACACAGCGCGAGTTACGTCAACTTATCACTAATACCCGCACACGGGGGTATTCTGTCGTGGGAAATTATGCTGTACGTGGGGCGCTTGGTGTTGGGTGTGCTTTATGCAGTAGTCAGGGGCACCCGCTCTTAGCAGTCAGCGTTACCGCTATCACCGAACGCATGCCAGCAAGACGACAAAAAGAAATTGCGCGTCTGCTCCATCAAACACTGGAACATATTGCAGAGAAAATGTAAAAAAAGGGAGTCAGTCGACTCCCTTTGATTTTAAGCAGCTTGCTCTTCTTTGAGCACAGCTCGAACAGGTACTGGGTGGTTCATGCCTGCTTCGCTTAGGGTTTGTAATGCCAAGCGGTTTAGCTCAAACCGTACATCCCAAAAATCCTCGACTGCCGTCCAGGCTCGTAGATTTAACACCACGGTACTGTCTTTATAATCGCTCACAAAAACCATAGGCGCGGGGTCTTTTAAGACCTTGGCGTGGTTATCCAACAGCTCTTGTAATACATTTAATGCGCGATCCAGATCATCGCCATAGCGTACCCCTACGCCAATATCCATGCGTCGGGTGGAGTTACGGCTATAGTTAATAATGGGGTTACCCCAGATCAGGTTGTTCGGTAAGCAAAAATTAACACCATCGACTTGCACAAACTTGGTCATAAATAGGCCAACCTCATACACTGTGCCATCGCCCTTGCCTACAATAGATACAAACTCCCCAGCACGAATCGGGCGTAATACCAGCAGCATAATGCCTGAAGCGATATTTTGTAGGGTGCTTTGTAAAGCCAGACCAATGGCTAAACCTGCCGCCCCAAGGACCGCAATAATACTGGCAGTCTGTACCCCAAAGCGCGCTAAGACAGCAATAAGCACAAAAATACGTATGGCCCACACCACAACGCTTTGCGCAATCGGTACAATAGTGACATCAATGTGGGGGGAACGCTGGGCCATTTTGCGTACCCAGCTACCAGCTAGATTCGATAGCCACCACCCTACAATTAAAATCAAGACTGCTAACACAAGATTGATTGCCATTGCCTCTAGCCATGGCATCGCTCCAAATGGAATAGCCAGCTTTTCCGACATAAAATTACGCTCCGTAAAAACAAATAATTCCCATCATAACGACTTTGGCTAAAGTTCGCAGCCGAACTTAAATTTGTTAACCTTGTTGGCATC
Organism: Paenalcaligenes sp.; assembly: GCF_030152715.1. NCBI lineage: Bacteria > Pseudomonadati > Pseudomonadota > Betaproteobacteria > Burkholderiales > Alcaligenaceae > Paenalcaligenes > Paenalcaligenes sp. The sequence goes on along the minus strand of NZ_JASLIX010000062.1, from coordinate 1,364 downwards.
TTTGTCTTTGATAGCCAACCCCTCACACATCTCAAGGTAATTTGTATGCCAACGACCTACCCCTTATCCGTTTTAGATTTGGCGCCAATTGTTCAGGGCAGTACCCCTGCCGACTCTTTTAAAAATACGATTCAACTGGCTCAACAAGCAGATCAAGCCGCTTTTACGCGCTATTGGCTAGCTGAGCATCACGGCATGGTCGGCATTGCCAGTGCGGCGACTTCGGTGTTAATCGCTCATGTTGGGCATCACACACGCCGTATTCGTATTGGAGCCGGTGGCATTATGCTGCCCAATCATTCCCCTTTAGTAATTGCCGAACAGTTCGGTACCTTAGCGGCCTTGTTTCCTGATCGCGTGGATTTAGGCTTAGGTCGTGCTCCCGGCTCTGATCAGCGTACCGCACAAGCCTTACGTCGTAATTTGCAAAGTGATCCTAACGAGTTTCCGCACGATGTGTTGGAGCTACTGGACTATATGTCTGACCATCCACAACAACCCGTGCCTGCTGTCCCCGGCAAGGGGAGCAATGTGCCTGTATGGATTCTGGGTTCTAGCCTTTTTGGGGCTCAGTTAGCCGCCATGCTAGGCTTGCCTTATGCGTTTGCTTCCCATTTTGCTCCAGCCCAAATGATGGATGCCATCGCTGTTTATCGTCAGCACTTTAAGCCATCACACTATTTACAAAAACCCTATGTGATGCTGGGGTTCAATGTTTTTGCGGCAGAAACCAATGAGAAAGCCCACTATTTAGCGTCTTCGTGGCAACAGTCTTTTGTAAGTTTGCGTCAGGGTAAGCCTATCCAGCTACCACCTCCCGTGGCGAATTACATTGAACGCGCCGGCGCTTTAGGTCAGGCTGTGATGGATCATGCGCTTAGCTGCGCTGCTATTGGCGATTTACCCGCCATCATCGAGCAAACACAAGCTTTTATTGATAAAACCGGTGCCGATGAGCTGATGGTAACCTGCAATATGTATGATCAGCGCGCACGACTGCATTCCTATGCTCTGTTAGCCGAAGCACAAAAACATTTACGTCACGCCCCTTCCGCTTTAGATTTTGCTTAACCTGTATAACCCAACATGACTTCTACGGATCTTTCTGGTCACACCCCCATGATGCGTCAATACTTGCAGCTGAAAGCTCAGGTTCCTTCGTATTTGTTGTTCTACCGCATGGGGGATTTTTATGAGCTTTTTTATGAGGATGCCGAGCGCGGTGCCCGTCTTCTTAATTTGACGCTAACCAAGCGTGGTAATTCTAATGGTGAGCCTATTCCCATGGCGGGGGTGCCTTTTCATTCCCTAGAGGGCTACTTGGCGCGTTTAGTGGCTATGGGTGAATCCATGGCGATTTGTGA
>NZ_JASLIX010000039.1:0-18273 GCF_030152715.1 Paenalcaligenes sp. | reverse complement strand
ATTGGGTGTGGAAAGAACATTGGATCCGCTATTGCGCTCAAGAGCACGGGCTAAAACGCCCAAGTTCACAATCTCATTGCCTAAAATATTAACGGTGCCTTTTACTAGACCAAGGCTCAGTCCTTGAGCTAAAGCGTCGATGGTGGTGGCGCCACTCATACTCGTACCTACACCGCTACCACCAAAATTTGATCCTCCTACTACGCCACTGCCGCCACTTTGTAAATGGCTACCACCAAGCATCCACTGGATGCCAAACTCATTGGCATCTTCGGCGTTGACTTCTACGATGAGGCTTTCAACCAAAACCTGAGCTCGCCGTTGATCAAGTTGATCAATGACTTCACGTATACCGCGATAAAGGGGGGCTGGAGCAGAAATAATTAATGTGTTGGTAGTTGGGTCGGCTTGGATGGTGGCACCGGCAGCAGAAAAGCTAATGGGTTGTAGCGGTTGCGTTTGAGATAATGCTTGGCTCAGGGGGTTGGTTTCGCTGTTGTCAGACATCCCTACAGGGTTGGTTGAGAGAGGTGCTGGAGTGGTAGGCGTAGTAGTAGAATTATTGGTTGCGTTTGTGGCGGTGGATTGCGGGTTCAGTCCCTCTAAGGCGCCGCGTAAGACCTGCGCCAAATGCGTGGCTTGGGCATTTTTTAAGTAAACCACATGTAGATTGCTTTTTTCAGCATTGGGGTTGTCGATTTTATAAATGAGGTCTTTAGCCATTTCTAAGCGGGCAGGGCTACCAGCTCGTAAGATAACAGAGTTGCTGCGTGGGTCAGCGACAATTTGTACTTGCTCAAAAGGATCGTTGCTGGTGCCGTTGAGCAGTTGAGTTGCTAAAGCGGCTACATCAATTGCTACGCCATATTCAATACTAATGACCTCGGTGTTAACACTGTGATGGGTGTCGATACGCTGAATTACGTCAGCAATGCGCAATAAATTATCGGCATAGTCAGTAATAACTAAGCTGTTGTTGGCCGCGTAAGCATTAATTGGATTCGCTGGGGAGACCATGGGACGCAATACGGGTAATAGGTCGTTGGCTTTTTCATGTTGTAAGCGAAATACTTGGGTGACGATTTCTCCTTTAAGGGAGAGCAGCTCTTCGGGGCTATAGCTGACAGGAGTACTATGTAGTTTGGCATCGGCTTCGGGAATCACGCGACTAATATTGTCGACGGTGGTGATAGCAAAGCCTTGCATGCGTAAAGCGCTTAAGAGCATGGAGTAAGCTTGACTCGCTGTAACAGGGGTTTCAGAAACCAGTGTGATTTTTCCGGCAACGCGTGGATCTACAATAAAATTACGACCAGTAAAAGAGGCCAAGCTACGTACGACTTGATCGATTTCCACTTCTACAAAATTTAATGTCGTACGATCGTTCTCTTGCTCTAAAGAGGGTTGAGGGCGTGCCATCCGTTTAGGATTGGAGGATTGTCCCCAGTGGCTAGGTGGACGACGTTTTGTAGAGCGATCATTAAGGTCAATAGGAGTAGGAACGGTTTCCTGCTTTACGCCAGCACTAGATTGGGTTGTGACAAAAAAAGAGGGCGCTTCATCTGTTGGGGGTAGGGTATGGCTGCAGCCCTGTAAAACCAAGAGGCTAAATAGGGTGCTACGGATAAAAACAGAGCGAGTCATCATACGAATAGGGACAACAAAAATTAATAAGGAAAACGAAGTTGGGCCCGCCCGTTTTGCATAGGACCTAACAGCGTTAATAGTTCGTGTAAAGAGTCGGCCATCTCTTCAGTGCTATAAGCCTCACCTTGGAAATGCCATCCAGATGAGGGGCGCCAGTCACCTTGGCCAACTAAGGAAAGCGGGCCGGAGATGCTGCTTAGTTTTATTTCTATATGTTGAGGGGTCTGTGGGTGCACTTGTAACTGATAAGTACCTAAAGGGCGAATAGGGCTTAAAGAGGTGGCAGCCTCTTGCCAAGTCAGTGTTAAAGTGTCACGAAGTTGCAAGGGATAGCTCAGCTTGAGCGTAGGCCAATGTAGTGTGATATCACCCTGTGGGCTGAGCGTATCGAACAAAGCATGAAAGGCACGTAGGCTGGTTGCCGGCAAAATCAAGGATTGTTGAGCTAGCGTCCAGTGACTGCCGCGCCAGCTTAGAGCACCTTGCTGAGGGTTTAAGGTGGGATGATTCCAGACAAGCTGGGGTAACCCTTGCCACTGCCAGTGCCAGCGCAGAGGTTGTGGTAGTGTTGTGGGCGCATAGGAGCCAAGCGTAAGGTAGGCGCTGCCTTGCCACCAGCGGCCAGAGGGTTGGCTAAGTTGAATAGGGCTGTTTTTTGGTATTGCGTATTGCATCCAACTTGCTGGCAGAAAAAACACGAAGCTCATAATTGCGACAAGGAGTAAAAAACCACGGTAGAGCCACGTTTTCATGGTTGCTCCTGCGGTTGTAAATGAATCTGACCCGATAAAAGCGCGGCTTGCTCTCGCCCCTCTTTTTGACTGCGTTGCAGGTGTAAATGGGAGACGTGAAGTTGCAGTTGCGTGGGGGTATGAAAAAGCCATTGAGTAAGTAATGTCGCAGGCATGGCGTCGACCTGTATATGCCAGGGGGGCGCTGCTTTTTTATCTTTGTCGGCAAACCTCATATAAGCACTCAAGGATTCCGTCGCGAGACTTTGTGCTAAGGCTTGGTGCTGCTCTTCAACCGAGTATGTGTAGCGGCGAGGCACGATCTGAGTAGCTTGGTGCTGGATGTGTAGCAGCTGCTCCCGTTCTTTTACGGCTGTTTGTAGGCGTTGATGGAGCTGTTGTGTTTGTTGTCGTTGCGCCTGTAGCTGCCAAACCCCAAGTAGGATCAGCAAAGCGACGGCACCCCAGCGCAAAGCACGTTTTTCTTGTGGGGTGCGAGTTTGCCAGAGTAAAGCGTGATAGTGCTGTAAATGTTGACGTACTTGCTGTTTCCATTGATGTTTACTCATGGTTTTGCTCCATATGCACTTCTATCCACAGAGCCACAGGGTTTGTTTCATCATCAAGCACAACGATTTGTTGAGCAGCCGCTTGGTCTTGTAGTTGCTGCCATGATGGCGTTGTGAAGAGGCTTGTCAAAGGTTCAGTCAGAGTGAGCTGTAAGCGTTGATTTTCATATTGCAACGCACGCACGTTATCGTTGAGCTCGGGGGCGAGCTCGCTGATGCGCTCTAATAGCCAAATTAAGCTTGCTGAATTAGGTTGATGAGAATGAGCCTCCTCTTGTTGTTGCAGTGCTTGTTTAGCTTGAGCTAAAGGGTTAATAACAAGAGGGAGATGGGGAAATGTACTTTGAACAAGTTCGAGATTGCTTTGTTGTAAAGCGTGGGTATAGTGCTTGACTTTATATTGACCCAATGCCACGCTGCTCCACCAGACTACTGTTGCAAGCAGGGGCCACTTTAGCCAAGGCCACATTGCGCTTGAAGTCGCTTGGCTATCCAAGACAAAAAACAAATTTGTCTTAGGTAAGGGTTCCGTACGCCAGTTAGCGTGATTTTCCTCGGTGCTAGGAATCAGCTGAATCCGAGATATAGCGGCTTGTTGTAACGGCTGGAGTAAAGGCTGCAAGGTTTTTTTTAAGGCCCAGCTCACTTGGTAATTGCCAGGAGAGGATTCTTCCCAACTCACAACATAACAATCGTAGGGCTGCAAAAGCATACTTTGTAAGCGACTGCGTATGGCGGTCTCGCGTTGCGATTTTTTAAGTGGAGGTAGGGTTAGCTGGGTGGTGATGGCATCCCCTTCTGCGAGCCAACAGACAAAGGGTAGGTGTGAAAACTGCCGTAAAAGCTGCGACAAGGGCATGTGGCCTTCTTGTTGTAGCTGACGGCGACGATCAACAATGGCAAAAGCAAGAGGCTGTTGCACGGTTAGTGTTTGTAATCGAGGAAGTTGTAACCGAAGATGTGTGCGCATTATTGAACCCAAACAATAGAGGTTTGATTGGACTGACGGTGCAGTAATGCTTGCTGGCGTACATGGGTAGCACCACGCTGAATTTCGCCATGCACTACAAACCACTGGCTTTTAAGCTCTACTTTTTTTAATGTGTCGTGTTCTGCGCTGGGTAAGCGTTGCAAAAACTGTGAGGTCGACATAAACCAATTTCCCTGATCTCGGTCACGGACTAGCTGGGTGGCTTCAGCCAAACTCAGTGTAGGAATAGAGGCGGCGAGCACTTCTGCCGAGGCCGTATTGATATTGAGCTTGGTCTGAGGGGGTAATAAGGTGCAGTACTGGTTAAGACGAGTACGTTGCTCAGAACTCAGTGAGGCAGCGGCTGCCAGCTCTGTCGGACGACGTCCCGCAAGTTGACTGGGGGAGTGAGAAGACGTTTGATAACTACCTAGAAGCTGTTGCGCAAATGCTTTAGCGAGTGTCTGAGGTAAATCTATCCACATAAAGAGCTGTTCAAGTTGAGCCACTTGCTGTGAATCAATTGCTTGGGCTGATACCAGGCGTAATAGATTAAACTTGCTTTGCTCGTCTTCAATATAACCAGAAAATAAGGCGGACTCTGTGCCCTCTATGGCCTCAATGGTTAGGTTTTGAAGGCGTTGTGCAAGCACTCCACTGGTAGTAGTGATCGGACTGCGGCGACCCTCGATTTGCAAAAGTTGTTGTACCCAGTCGAGTCCGCCGCGCAGCAGCCAAACAGCCTGACTACGCTCTTGTTCGGCAATGAGTCGTTCAGTTTGTTGGCTTTGTTTTTCTAATAAGCTGACCGCAATGAGGCTGGTAGCCATGACAATGACTAAGGCATTGATGACCGCTAAGCCTTGTTGTTGGATAGAGTAAAGGCTCATGGCAGCACCACCACTTTACGATAAGTGAAGCGTTGTTCGTTTTGCTGTTGAGTTAACTGGATTTCCACGCCTGTAGCACGCCGTTGGCTGAGTAAAGGCGGGGTTTGCCACCCCCGGGCTGGAATCCATGCTTGAATTTGAAAGTCGTGGACAGCGGGTAAAGCAACAAAGTGTGGCTGGCTCTGCGCAAGGGGTAGCTCGATGCCAGCAGTTGCCTCATCACGGTAAAGTTTTTGATCTTTAAAGGTCCATTGCACCCATTGCCATTGTTGATCAATGGCTTGCAAAATATATAGAGTAGAGGCGGTTTCAGTTTGCTCCCAATGGATACCATGCAGTTCCCAAGGTTGGTTGGCACTAAAAGGTAAAGCGGGGCGATTTTCCAGATAAAGCGATAAATTGGCATGATTTTGCAGATCGTACTCTAGCTGTTGCAGTACGGCCTGAATTGCATTGATTTGTGTCTGGGAGCGATCCAGACGTTGTTTAGCGCGATCGACATGATCTAGTGCTTGCCAAGATAAAACGCTTAAAATAGACATAATAAATAAGACAATGAGAACCTCAATAAGAGTAAAACCACGTTCATTCATCGTGCACGCGCTAAGGTTCCATATAAAGTACTCAAGGCATTGGGTTCATTTTCCAAGTGCACTCGAATGGTTATTTGGCGAAATTGAGCATGCATAGTTTTTTTACTTTCAATTTCACAAGAAAAGGGATATGGACCTAATGGGCACGCTTTTGTGCTAAGTCCAGGTTGTGGAAATGCACGCTGTAAATAGAGTTCAGCCAGCGTGTTTTGAGCCGCATGTAGGGCCAAGCTACGTAGTCCCACTTGGCGGCTGCTATGCGTACTGACTTGTAGTGCATGAAAAACTGCTGTGATCGCAACGCTAACAATAGCCAGAGCAATTAATACCTCGACAAGTGTATAACCGCGTTCTCTTTTCATTGATACAGCACCTCATAGCTACCATAGGGATCTTTTTGAATGCGTAAACGATCGATCCCGTTATCCAGGATTACGGTATAAGGGGCGCGTAGCCAATGCGCGTTAAACCGCACTACCTCATGTGCGGGCTCTATACTGACTTGCACCGGACGAGGACTCAGCCAGGATTGGGGCAGTAAAGGGGTGGGAAGTGTTTTGGTGTTGGCATCGGTTAGAGTAAAAGTAAAACCTTGGGATTCGGGTTGCCAAATCATGTTTACCCCTTGCTGGTGGGCATAGTTTTGAGCAAGAGTAAACAGTTGAGTGAGCCGAATGCCATCAGCATGTAAGCTATTGGTACTGGATTGGGGCATATAACTAATACCAACCATGGCAGTAATACTGATAATGACGAGTACTACTAAGACCTCCAGAATCGAAAACCCTTGCTGATGCATCGCAATATTATTGCCACGAGCCAATATCGCTATTAACGCCTTCTCCACCAGCGACACCGTCTGCCCCAAAAGAGAACACATCTACCTCACCATGTACACCGGGGTTTAGGTAATGATATGGATTTCCCCATGGGTCCATGGGTAAACGATCTAAATAAGGCTGCCAGTTGTGGGGAACAGGTGGAATGGTTGGTTTGGTTTGCAGGGCGTCTAACCCTTGTTCGGTGGTAGGGTATCGACCGTTATCTAAGCGATATAACTTTAGAGCTTGGCTGATAGCAAGAATATCTTGTTTTGCCGCAATAGCACGGGCTTGGTCAGGGCGATTTAGTAAATTTGGCACGACGAGAGCGGCCATAATACCCATGATCACGATGACCACCATAATTTCAATTAAAGAAAAACCCCGTTGTGATTGAGAGGCTACCGCTTGAGAAGAGTGTGATGACATTGCAAACAATTAATAAAAAAGAAAATGTCACATAAAGGACACCAAGGCGTGACAAAATAAAGCTCCTTACCCCTAACGGGCAGCATGGCTGCTAAATACTTAGAAGAAGGAATGAGTAGAGTGTATCTGCGCTACATTTCAAATTTATGGCAGGTTTTATCTAAACGAGGTAGTCAGGTCGCGATTGCGATGGCTTTAGGCTATGGAGTCGCCCATTTTTGGGCGCCTACGCCTTCGCTTGTAACCCGTTTTCTACATCCAGCGCCCCATGCGTCCCGAGCAGAAGACACCGTCAGTGCTTGGTTTGGAACACAGGGAGCACCGGTACGAGTGCAGCTGCTGGGTGTGATTCACTCAGCGCCGACGCGAGGCACGGCTATTTTGCGGGTGGATGCAAGTGAGCCGCGTGTTTATAAAGAAGGGGAGCTAATTGCGCAGGGGGTTTATTTGACTAAAGTTGAGGCTGATCGCATACAGATCGAACAGCAAGGTCAGACACAGTCGATTTTAATGCCCGCTCATCCTGTGCCCTTACCTAAACACGCTTTGCAGCGTCTACCATGATGGAGGCGTCGTTTTTGGTTTGGGGGGCGGTCGGGATACAGGCGATTGTGTTAGCTATGTGTTTAGCCAAAGAGTGGCGCCGTGTAGGGCAAGCCTTTTTTGAACAAGGCTGGCTAGCCCAACCGCTTTCAGCATACCCTTATTGGGGGTTGTTTTTTTTATTGTTGATCTCGCTCGTACGAGATCCGTTTCCTTTGACGGTTGCTATTACGATTGTTTTTATTTTTGGTTTATATCAGTTAGCTTATTTTGATGCACTAACGGGCTTTTTGCCTGATCGCTGGACCCTGACTTTATTATGGCTTGGCTTATTGGTGAATAGCCAATCGTGGTTTGTTCCACCGGATCAAGCGATTTTAGGAGCGGTTGTCGGCTATGTTTTTTTATATGGGTTGAATGCCGTGTATAGCCAATTAAAAAATCAGCCGGGTTTAGGTGGGGGTGATATGAAGTTATTAGCAGCTTTAGGTGCATTATGCGGATTATATGCTTTACCTTATTTATTATTTACCGCTTCGGTACTAGGGTTGCTGTTTGTGGTGGGTGCGCGCTTGCTACAAAAACGTGCCCCCGCTGCCATTCCTTTTGGGCCTTTTTTGGCAGGGGCTGGGGGGATTTGGTTGCTTTTATAAAGGCTAAAACAAAAAAAACCAACTGAAACAGTTGGTTTTATTGGGAATACTTGGTGGAGCCGGGGGGAATTGAACCCCCGTCCGCAAGCCCTCCGCAGGCAGTTCTACATGTGTAGTCGAATAATTTTAAGTTTTAGCCGCAAGCCATGCCATTCGACAGGCCATCTTTTGGCGATCCACATCGTTTTAGGTCTAAGTTCGTGTGGCCCGAACCAGACCGATTCTTTGTAATATGACGCTGCTGTTAGAAACCTAACCTAGCCCAAAGACAAACTAGTGCAGCGGCTCTAAAGACCGGTTATTAAGCGGCTAGAGCGAAACGCTCATCGTTGGCGTTTATAGTTTTCCAGTGGATTTACGAGCGAACTGGTGCTCGACATGCCCTGCTCTGTTTCGTGACCCACGTCGAAGCCAGATCGGCCCCAAGTGTTCATTTAGCAGTTTAAGATTCCATTATACGGGAAAAAACTCCAGATGTCTAAGAAGATTGGTGTACTATGCCTCCTAACTGATAAAAATAGTATTATTTTTCATTATTTATCTATCCATAAAAAGGGAGCTGTACATGAGTACGTCAGCTGATCATGGACCGCTGATGCGTTATATCAAGCACGGTAGTCTAGTAAGTCAAATTGCCTTGGGCTTAGTGGCTGGGGTTGTGTTTGCGTTTTTTCTACCCGAGGCGGCAAAGTCGGTCGCTTTATTGGGGGACTTATTTGTTAAAGCCTTAAAATCGGTCGCCCCTGTATTGGTGTTTATTTTGGTTCTATCCTCCATTGCGAATCACCGCCAGGGTAGTAAAAGTAATATGGGGCGGGTGGTGGCGTTGTATTTGGTGGGCACATTTTTAGCGGCGCTGCTAGCCGTTGTGGTGAGCTTTATCTTTCCGGTCTCCATTCAGTTGCAAACAACCACAGAAAGTTTAAACCCTCCTGACAATATTGGTGATGTATTACTAACGGTATTATTAAATATTGTCGATAATCCCGTAGGAGCCATTTTAAATGCGAACTATATGGGGATTTTAGCGTGGGCCATTGCGTTGGGGATTGCACTGCGCAATGCCAGTGACTCCACCAAAGAGATGGCGCGACACCTAAGCGATGCGGTGTCTTTTGTAGTGCGATTAGTGATTCGTTTTGCTCCCTTGGGGATTTTTGGCTTGGTCGCCGGTACGATTGCTACGACAGGGTTTAGCGTGTTGTGGGATTACGCTCGGTTATTAGCGATTTTACTAGGGTGTATGCTGGTTGTGGCTTTGGTGGTCAACCCATTGATCGTATGGACGCAAATTCGTCGTAATCCGTATCCGCTGGTGTTTACTTGTTTAAAAGAAAGTGGCGTCACTGCATTCTTTACCCGTAGCTCGGCGGCGAATATTCCCGTTAATATGAACCTGTCTAAAAAACTGGGTTTAAACGAGGATATTTATTCGGTATCTATTCCTTTAGGTGCGACCATCAATATGGGAGGAGCCGCGATCACGATTACTGTGCTTACCTTAGCGGCTGTAAATACTTTGGGTATTTCTGTGGATATTGGCACCGCATTGTTGTTAAGTGTTGTAGCGGCTATAGCGGCGTGTGGGGCCTCAGGGGTGGCAGGTGGCTCATTGCTGCTCATTCCTTTAGCTGCAAGCTTGTTTGGTATGTCTAACGATGTGGCCATGCAGATTGTCGGTGTGGGTTTTATTATCGGCGTATTGCAGGACTCGGCAGAAACTGCACTGAACTCGTCGACCGACGTATTGTTTACCGCGGCGGCATCTATGCACCAAGACCAGCACGCGTAGGTGGAGCTTGATCTAAAAAAAGCGATGGGGATTTGACTCCATCGCTTTTTTTGTGTTTTAGAGCCAATGTTGCTCAAGCAAAGGGAAAATATCATCGGCGTGATTGGCTACCCAGTTGGCTTGCCACGAAGGGATAGCCGGGTCAAAATGACAGTATCCATAAGCCGCTACCATGGTTGTCATGCCAGCCGCTTTACCAGCGACGATATCCCTTTCGTCATCGCCGATATACACACACTGTTCTGGTGCTACACCTGTACGCTCACAAGCTAAAAATAATGAGGCAGGATTCGGTTTTAGGTGGGGGGTACAATCGCCCCCTATGGTTACTGTACTACGCTCTAACAGGGCAAAATGACGCATGATAGGTAGGGTTAAACCCAGTGCTTTGTTGGTGACCACCCCCCAAGGGATACGGTGGGCATCAAGCTGCTGGATGAGCGATTCAACCCCTTCAAAAAGTTGACTATGAACAGTGGAGTTAGCTGCGTAGTGATCCAAGAAAATTTGTTTTTGAGGCTCGAAATCGGGGTGATCCATATCCAGATCAAGCGCTGCTTTTAACAGCCCGCGCGCACCCATAGAGGCGTAGGGGCGTAAATACGCTAGAGGCAGAGGGGCTAAACCTTTTTCAAGACGCAGGTAGTTGGCACTATTGGCCAGGTCGGGTGCGGAGTCAACTAAGGTCCCATCAAAATCAAACAAAACCATTTTTGTATCCATGTGCTTAGGTAGAGATTTTTTGTGTGGCCATGAGGTAGTTAACGCTACCATCGTCACTGAGTCGATAATGTTTGCTTAGAGGGTTGTATTCCAGCCCTTTGAGTTGATGCATGGTTAACCCCGCTTGGCGTGCGGAGCGAGCGAGCTCGCTGGGCTTGATGAACGACTCGTAGTGATGTGTGCCTTTTGGGACAAGGTTTAATAAATATTCAGCGCCAATAATGGCAAATAAAAAGGACTTTGGGTTACGGTTTAGGGTGGAAAAGATCACCCAGCCATTGGGTTTTACCAAGCGCGCGCAGGCGTGCACAATAGAAGCTGGATTGGGAACATGCTCAAGCATTTCCATGCAGGTGACTACATCGAATTGCTCTGTATGCTGGGCGGCCATTTCTTCAGCACTAATGTATTGGTAATTGACTTTGATGCCGGATTCCAAACTATGTAGGCGAGCTATTTTTAGCGATTTTTCAGCCAAATCTATTCCGGTGACGTCTGCACCGAGTTGAGCCATGGACTCAGCCAAAATGCCTCCGCCACAGCCCACATCAATCACTTTTTTTTGTTGTAGCCCGCCTACGGTGTCATTGATCCAGTTAAGACGTAAAGGATTGATGTCATGTAGGGGTTTAAATTCGCTGGTAGGGTCCCACCATTTCGAGGCCAAAGCACTGAATTTTTCAATTTCTGTTGGATCAACATTTACCGTAGACATAATACCGACCTATAAAATAATAAAGGCTCCTAGAAAGGAGCCTTTATTGTATCGTGTTACGCGAAACAGAGAATTACTGTTTACGGGAACCTACGATTTCGATCTCTACGCGACGGTTTTGGGCGCGGCCTTCGCGAGTAGCGTTAGTAGCTACAGGCTCTAGCTCACCTTTACCTTCGGTGTAGATACGGTCAGCAGGAACACCTTTGGATACCAAGTACTCTTTTACAGAGTTAGCGCGACGCTCAGACAATTTTTGGTTGTAAGCTTCGGGACCTGTGGAGTCGGTGTGACCGGTAGCGATCAAGGTTTCGAGTTCAATGCTGTTGGCTTGCTCTGCAACCTGATCTAGAACTTGACGACCTTCAGGCTTCAATGTGGCTTTGTCGAAATCAAAGAAGGTGTCAGCGTTTAGAACCACTTTGGTTGTAGTAGGAGCAACAACAGGGGCTTCTGGAGCTTGAGCTACAGGCACACCGTCACAACCTGCGATGCCGGTAGCGGGTGTCCAGAAGTTGTTGCGCCAGCACAATTCATTTGTGCCGTTTTTCCATACGTCGCCAAAAGAGTTTTGCCAGTTATTGACTTCACCGGTCTGTGCGGACACAGCACCAGTGGCTGTGGCTGCCGCAAAGGCGAGTGCAAGTGCGATTTTGGAGGGTTTATTCATGTTTCTCCTCGTTTGAGCTGATGCTGTTAAGTGACCGCAGCGAACCCCTGCCGCTTTGTTTTATAAAAACGGAACCGAATTTGCAACACTAAGAGTGGTCCAAGCGCTGCGTCGGGTTTCATGCGTGTTAGCCAGAATGTTAAGACATTTCTGTCCGGTTCGTTAAGCGCAGAGGTGGTATATCGTGCAGATCGACCTAATAATGGCCGATATCTGGCATTATTGTTGGTTTTAGGCAACAAGGCAAGTGTTGATCAGAATCTGAACACTTATTCACTTTTTTTTGGTGCTTTTTGCCTACATTCTCATTTTTTTTCTTCAAAATGAGGGGGTAGTACAATAGGGCTATAGGGTGATGGTAGAATTTATTATTCGCCCTCATCGGCCTGCATATTGCTTAACTCATATCTATAAAGACAAATTAATATGGATTCCTTTGCTAAGGAGACTCTTCCTATTTCTCTGGAAGAGGAAATGCGTCGCAGTTATCTTGATTACGCCATGAGCGTAATTGTCGGGCGTGCGTTACCGGATGTACGTGATGGCTTAAAGCCCGTACACCGTCGCGTTCTATTTGCGATGCATGAGCTCAACAATGACTGGAACCGCGCTTATAAGAAATCAGCGCGTATTGTGGGTGATGTTATTGGTAAATACCACCCGCACGGGGACTCGGCGGTTTATGACACCATCGTACGCTTAGCCCAAGACTTCTCCATGCGTTATATGCTGGTTGATGGGCAGGGTAACTTTGGTTCTATCGATGGTGATGGCGCAGCTGCTATGCGTTATACCGAGGTCCGTCTAGCCAAGATTTCTCATGAAATGTTGGCAGATATCGACCAGGAAACCGTGGATTTTGTTCCTAACTATGACGGCAGCGAGTTAGAGCCTGCTTTATTACCCTCCCGTCTTCCTAATCTACTGGTAAACGGTAGTTCAGGAATTGCGGTAGGGATGGCAACAAATATCCCTCCACATAACTTGGCCGAGGTAGTCGATGGCTGTTTATATTGTTTGAGTCACCCAGACTGTACCGTTGATGATCTGTTCGAATTTATTCCTGCCCCTGACTTTCCCACAGGGGGCATCATTTACGGTATGTCAGGTGTACGCGAGGGCTATCGTACGGGTCGAGGGCGTGTGGTCATGCGTGCAAAAGCGCATTTTGAGGACATGGAAAAAGGCTCGCGTCAGGCGATTGTGATTGATGCCTTGCCCTACCAAGTCAACAAAAAATCCCTACAAGAGCGCATAGCCGATTTAGTTAATGAGAAAAAAATCGAAGGGATTTCGGATATCCGCGATGAGTCTGACAAAGACGGTATGCGCTTAGTCATTGAGCTCAAGCGTGGCGAAGTCCCCGAGGTGGTTTTAAACAACCTATATAAAAATACCCAGCTCCAAGAAACTTTTGGCATGAATATGGTGGCGCTGGTAGATGGCCAGCCGCGCTTACTCAACCTGAAGCAGCTGGTGGAGTATTTCCTTTTCCATCGTCGTGAAGTCGTCACGCGGCGGACAGTGTATCAGCTGCGCAGAGCGCGCGAGCGTGGTCATGTGCTCGAAGGCCTAGCCGTGGCTTTAGCCAATATTGACGAGTTTATTCGTATCATTCGCGCTGCGCCTACCCCCCCTGATGCACGTCGTGAGCTCTTAGCACGGAGCTGGGATGCCCAGATTGTGCGCGATATGCTAGCGCGTGCTGATCAAAGTCAGATCCCTGGCGGTCGCTTGGCCTATCGCCCGGATAATCTAGAGGACCACTTTGGTTTACAGGCAGACGGCATGTACAGGCTGAGCGAAACACAGGCTCAAGAAATTCTGAATATGCGTCTGCAGCGCCTTACCGGTTTAGAGCAAGATAAAATCGTTGGCGAGTACAAAGAGGTCATGGATCGTATTGCGGACCTGCTTGATATCCTCGCGCGCCCAGAGCGTGTGACGCAGATTATTGCAGATGAGCTTGTTGCTCTCAAAGAAGAATTCTCTGGTGAAAAAGACCAGCGTCGCTCCGAAATTGAATTTAATGCGACCGAGCTAGACACCGAGGACTTGATTACCCCCATGGATATGGTGGTGACGCTTTCACACGAAGGCTACATCAAGAGTCAGCCCTTATCGGAATACCGTGCCCAGCGTCGTGGCGGGCGGGGCAAACAGGCAACAACCATGAAAGAGGATGATTGGATTGATTACCTGTTTGTGGCGAACACACATGATTACTTGCTGTGCTTTTCAGACCGAGGCCGCGTGTATTGGCTCAAAGTCTGGGAGGTCCCCCAAGGTTCTCGCAACTCACGTGGTCGTCCTATTGTGAATATGTTCCCCTTGGAGCCCGAGGAGAAAATCACCGTGGTCTTGGCAGTCAAAGAGTTTAGCGAAGACCAGTATGTCTTTATGGCTACTTCACAGGGCACAGTGAAAAAAACCCCCTTGTCACATTTTTCGAATCCACGCAAAGCCGGCATTATTGCTGTTGGCTTAGACGAGGGCGATTATTTGATCGGGGCACAACTCACTGCTGGTCAGCATGATGTGATGCTGTTCTCTGATGCGGGTAAAGCGGTGCGCTTCTGCGAGACTGATGTGCGTCCAATGGGGCGTACAGCTCGGGGTGTGCGTGGTATGAACCTTGATGAAGGGCAGCGAGTGATTGCGCTTTTAGTGGCTGATGATGAAAGCCAGTCCGTGCTGACAGCGACAGAAAACGGTTTTGGTAAGCGTACTTCGATTAGTGAGTACACCCGTCATGGGCGCGGCACAAAGGGCATGATAGCCATCCAGACCTCAGACCGTAATGGTAGTTTGGTTGGCGCGGTGTTGGTCAATGAAAATGATGAGATCATGCTGATTACTAATGCGGGCGTATTGGTACGGACTCGTGTTGAGGAAATTCGTGAAATGGGTCGCGCTACCCAAGGTGTGACACTCATTAATGTGGACGAAAACAGTAAATTGTCCGGTGTGTATCGCGTGGTGGAGTCTGATGTCGATGATGATGAGAGCGACGATGAGACGACAGATACAGAAGAGGGGCCGATGCCCGCTACAGATGAATAAATGAAAAAAAGGATTTGAATATGCGTCCATGGAATTTTTCTGCAGGCCCATCGGTGCTTCCGGTTGATGTCTTAGAGCAAGCTGCTCGAGAAATGCTGGACTGGCATGGCTCAGGTATGTCGGTGATGGAAATGAGCCACCGCGGCAAAGAGTTTATGCAGATTCGTGATGAGGCGGAGCAAGATCTACGTGATTTGCTCCAGGTGCCCGACGATTTTGCGGTGTTGTTTATGCAGGGTGGCGCTCAAGCACAAAATGCTATTGTGCCCATGAACCTTTTGGGCTTGGCAGGGCATAATCAGGCGGATTATGTGGTTTCGGGAAGCTGGTCTAAAAAATCATTCAAAGAGGCTCAGCGGTACGGGGATGTGCGCTTAGCGGCTAGCTCCGAGGCGTCTACAGAAATCAATCAGCAAACTCAAGCTGGGTTTAGCTGGTTTCCTACGCCTGATACATGGGAAGTCCGGGAGACTTCTTCGTATGTGCACGTTTGTGCCAATGAAACAATAGGTGGGGTAGAGTTTAACGACTGGCCGCTACTATCAGTACCATTAGTGGTGGATGTGTCTTCAAATATTCTGTCACGTCCTATTGATTTTTCTAAGGTCGATATGGCGTATGCGGGGGCGCAGAAAAATGCTGGACCTGCTGGGTTGACCATTGTGATTGTGCGTAAAGACTTGCTTGGGGGCGCTTCCGAGTACTGTCCAAGCGCATTCAATTACGATTTGGTGGCGAAAAGTCAGTCTATGTTCAATACGCCTCCCACCTATCCGATTTACATGGCTGGGCTGGTGTTTAAGTGGCTCAAAACCCAAGGCGGGGTCGCCGCCATGGAACAACGAAATCAGCAAAAATCGGAACTCTTATATCGCTATTTGGATAGCTCTGATTTTTATCATAATCAGGTCGAGCCCTCCGTGCGCTCTCGTATGAATATTCCGTTTTTGTTAGCTAAGCCTGAGCTAGATGCCTTGTTTTTAGCCGAAGCCGAAAAAGCAGGGCTTTTGCAACTTAAAGGCCATAAAAGTGTAGGGGGGATGCGCGCCTCCATTTATAATGCGCTTCCTCTTGCTGCGGTAGAGGCACTGGTTGCCTTCATGAAGGACTTTGAGGCAAAGCATGGCTAAACAGTTATTAGAGCGCTTGCGCCCTTGGCGTGAGCGTATCGATGCGTTGGATCAGCAGATTCTGGACTTGCTTAACCAGCGAGCGCAAGCCGCTTTAGAAATTGGCAAAATTAAAGAAGCATATAACGCTGAGGATAGTATTCTAAAGCCCGAGCGCGAAGCCCAAATTATCACGCATCTACAAAATCTGAATACCGGTCCTATTACGCCTGCTTCTGTGCAGGCAGTATGGAGCGAGGTGATTTCTGCCTGTAGGGGTTTAGAGCAAAAATTGCGTGTTGCTTTTCTTGGTCCTACGGGTTCGTTTTCCGAGCAGGCAGCGCTTGCACATTTTGGGCATTTTGTGGAACCGGTGCCGTGCCAGAGCTTTGACGAGGTCTTTCGGTTGGTCGAGGTGGGCGAGGCCGATGTAGGGATGGTGCCGGTTGAAAACTCAACAGAAGGGGCGGTAAACCGCACCTTGGACCTATTGCTCAATACTTCCTTAAAAGTGTTGGGTGAGCACTCCCTAGCGATTCATCATAATCTACTGACCCAATCCGGCTCAATGGAGCAAGTTCAGCGTATTATGGCGCATCCACAAGCTTTAGCACAGTGTCATAACTGGTTGGCTACCCATTATCCACAGATTCAGCAAGATGCTGCTTCTAGCAATGCCGAGGCGGCACGAATTGCTTCCCAGGACGCTTCTGTGGCAGCCATTGCGGGCAAAAAGGCGGCAGAGTCGTGGGGGTTACAGGTGGCTCATGCAGGGATTCAAGACGATGCTCAAAACCGTACACGCTTTTTGGCGGTGGGGAACATCGAGTCTTTGCCTTCAGGCAATGATAAAACGAGCCTAATTGTAGCGGTACCGAACCGAGCGGGCGCTGTGCATGAAATGCTGGCACCTTTTGCGCAGCATCAGGTTTCCATGACACGTTTGGAGTCGCGCCCGGCGCGTACAGGGCAGTGGGAGTATTATTTTTATATGGATCTTCTCGGTCATCAAGAAGAGCCAGCCGTACAAAGCGCTTTGCAGGCCTTAAAGCAGCAAGTTGCCTTCTGTAAGATTCTTGGTTCCTACCCTTGTCAGGACTAGTTATGCAGACCCCCTCTTTTTTCGTGCCAGTATTGGTAGTGGTAGGGCCGGGCCTAATAGGTGGGTCCTTGGCTGCAGCATTAAAAAAAGCGGGTTGTGTCGGTAAGGTCATTGGCGTGAGTCGGCAGACCGCTACTACCAGCGCCGCCTTGCGTCTAGGGCTGATTGACGAGGTCGCGGATTTAGCGACGGCCACACAGCAGGCAGATTTGATCGTTTTGGCGACACCCGTACGGGCAACGCGATCCCTACTAGAACAAATTCAGCCCCATTTATTGCCCCACACCCTCATCACCGATGTAGGGAGTACTAAAGCCGATGTGGTGACAGAAGCGATTGAGGTGCTTGGCGAGCAATCTACACAGTTTTTAGCGGGGCATCCTATTGCGGGCGCAGAGAAAGCAGGGCCTGAGGCGGCTCAGTCTGATTTATACCAAAATCGTATTGTGATTTTGACCCCACATAAAAACAACACGCAACGAGCGCGTGCATTTTTGACTCAGATGTGGGAGGCCTGCGGAGCGCGCGTGATGCTGATGTCAGCTGAAAGCCATGACCGGGTGCTGGCTTCGGTGAGTCATGTGCCGCATTTTCTATCTTCTGTCTTTATGTGGCAGGTTGCGAGTGCGAGCGATGCTGATGTGCGGTTGCATGTGGCTGGCAGCGGCTTTAGAGATTTTACGCGGATTGCGGCAGGCTCGGCTGAGGTCTGGCGTGATATTTTTTTAAGCAATCGCGAGGCGGTATTGTCTGAGCTGCAGCAAGTGCGCGCTGCTTTTGAGCAGGCAGAGCGCGCACTGCGCGATACGGATGAACAAGCCTTATATGATTTTTTAGAAAAAGCGGCTTTAGCCCGCCGTCTTTGGGGTAGCAGGAGTGGATTACAATGAGCTTAGAAGCATTAACCTTATCACCGGCCACACATGCCCAGGGTACCGTGCAGCTACCTGGGTCAAAAAGTATTTCTAACCGGGCCTTACTGCTTGCGGCAATTACTTCTGGCACAACAACTTTAACTGGGGTGTTGGACTCTGATGACACACGGGTTATGTTGGAGTCTTTGCACAAAATGGGCGTGTCTGCTCAGAAAGTGGCGGAGACTACATATCGGATTCAGGGCGGCGTTCCTTTTTCGCCGTCTCGGGCCGACTTGTTTTTGGGGAATGCGGGCACGGCTGTTCGTTCTCTGACCGCAGCCCTTGCGTTGATGGGGGGCGAGTTCACGCTCTCCGGTATTCCTCGTATGCATGAGC
>NZ_JASLIX010000025.1:0-3133 GCF_030152715.1 Paenalcaligenes sp. | reverse complement strand
CTATGTGGCCGCGGCGTTTATGGTGGTGCGTGCTGAACAAAGCACCGTACGCGAGGTCCAGGATGCAGTGGCGCGTTTACGCACTGCAGGGGTGGCCGAGCCATTAAAAGGGGTTGTGTTTAATGGTGTGCGCCGATTCCGTTTGGGGTATGGGGCTTCGTATAATTATTACTACACCTATAAATAAAAAATAGATTCAAACTTGTTAACTATCTGTTTCTTAGCCCTTGATTTATCAAGGGCTTTTTTATTTATTGTTGCTTTTGCACGCAAAGACTTACTGTCTCCTTGAGCTGGCTGTCTAGACTAACAGGACACTGTTCATTATCTACAGGAGAACCTCATGTCCAAAAAGTCGTCCGTCAAGTCAGCCGATTTCATACCAGGACCCGGTGGAGAAACTCAGCAGCGAGGTGGTGAGCCATTAACCACCAATCATGGTGTGCCCATTTCGGATAATCAAAACTCATTAAAACTAGGGTTGCGTGGGCCTACTTTGTTGGAGGATTTTGTTCTCCGAGAAAAGATTTTTCATTTTGATCATGAGCGCATTCCGGAGCGTATTGTTCATGCTCGTGGTACTGGCGCGCATGGTTATTTTGAGTGTACGAATCCTATTCCAGAGCTGAGCAAGGCGTCTTTATTCCAAAAAAAAGGAGCTCGTGTTCCAGTGTTCTGTCGGTTTTCCACGGTAGCTGGCTCCAAAGGGTCTAAGGACACGCCGCGCGATGTGAGAGGCTTTGCGGTCAAATTTTATACTGAAGAGGGAAATTGGGATTTAGTGGGCAATAATATGCCTGTTTTTTTTATTCAAGATGCCATTAAGTTTCCGGATTTAATTCATGCGGTTAAACCCGAAGCCGATCGCGGTTTTCCCCAAGCGGCTTCGGCGCATGATACTTTCTGGGATTTTGTGTCGTTGATGCCGGAATCCATGCACACCGTGCTGTGGTTAATGTCAGATCGGGCGTTGCCTCGCTCTTTGCGCATGATGGAGGGGTTTGGTGTACATACCTTTGTATTGGAAAATGCACAAGGGGATACACATTTAGTTAAGTTTCATTGGAAGCCTAAACAGGGCGTTCAGTCAACCTTATGGGATGAGGCGGTAAAAATATCGGGGGCGGATCCGGATTACCATCGGCGTGATATGTTTGAAGCGATTCAAGCCGGGCAGTATCCAGAGTGGGAGCTGGGTATTCAGGTGTTTGATCAAGCATGGGCAGACCGACAGCCTTATGATGTGTTAGATGCAACGAAGCTGATCCCCGAAGAGGAAATCCCCGTACAAATTATCGGTCGTATGGTTTTAGACCGTTATCCAGATAATTTCTTTGCGGAAACGGAACAGGTGGCTTTTTTACCATCTAATATTGTTCCGGGGATTGATTTCTCCAATGATCCTTTATTACAAGGGCGTTTATTTTCTTATTTGGACACACAGAAATCGCGTTTAGGCACTGCTAACTTTCATCAAATTCCCATCAATGCACCCAAGTGCCCGATGCATAATTTTCAACGTGATGGCATGATGCAGACTCAGGTTTTTAAGGGGCGAGCGACCTATGAGCCGAATAGTCTAGCACAGGTCGGCGAGCCAGCTGGGCCCCGAGCGGTGGAGCAGGGTTTTGAGACCGTTGCTAGACATCACATTGCTAGTGTAGATAAGTGTCGTGTTCGTGCACGGACTTTTGCCGATCACTTTACCCAGCCACGTTTATTTTACCGATCTCAAACGCCCATAGAGCAGGCTCATATCGTCGACGGCTTTGTTTTTGAATTGTCCAAGGTGCAGTTGAATCATGTTCGTCTGCGAATGCTTGGGCAGTTGCAAAATGTGGATCAAGATTTAGCACAGCAGGTGGCTGAGGGCTTAGGTCTACATTTACCGGAGAAGATAGCGCCAGCCAAAGCGCCGATTGATATGCCGTTATCGGATGCGCTTTCTATTTTAAAACAGACTTGTCCGGTAGCTGGGCGTACTTTGGGGTTGTTAGTCAGTGACGGTGCCGATGCAAAACAAGTGCAGTCTTTGCAGCACGCGGTCGAGCAAGCTGGGGCTAGTATAAAAGTGATCGCTGAAAAAGTGGGTGGGGTGACGCTTAGTGATGGGACGCATTTGCCCGCCGATGAAAACATTAACGGGGCGCCGTCTGTGTTGTTTGATGCCGTGGCGTTGATTGTGGCTCAGAAGCAGGTTAGCCATTTAGCAAAGCAAAAAGCAGTACAAGATTTTATTTCAGATGCGTATGCTCATTATAAAGCTATTGCTTATTGCTCTGAAGCGCAGCAGTTATTGGATCAACCACACATTTACAGTGATGATTTTATCTTTGAATTAAGGAAGCCACAGCTAATTGTGGATAGGTTGGCAAGTCGCTATTGGGACCGAAATGTGTAGTTTGTAGGTACGGCAGTTATCTTCAATCTCGTCTAAAATCACTTTATGACTAAACGCTCAGATAGCCGTTATTGACGGCAGGTTTTGAAAGAGGCTTGGATGATAGTAGAGTGGACTGGGGTTGGAGTGACTGCAGTAGCTGCAGTAGCAACTGTATTGGGTTATGGCATAGCCGCCTTTGTGTTTAAACGCAAAGAGCGGCTTTATGTATTGCAGCAACACGAAAAAGCGCTGACCCTAAGCCGTCAGCAAGAGCAGTTGTTAGCCTTGCAACAACAGGTGCAGCGTTGGCAAGATGATTTTGATGTGCAGCGTGACGAAGCCCAAAGCTGGCGACAGCAATGGCAAGCATTGCAGCAGCAATATCAGCAGGTGCTGAGTTCAGAGAGCACGTTAAAAGCCACCTTAGCAGAAAAAGAAAAACATTTTCAGGCGCAAATCGAGCAATTAGAGCTGGCTAAAAGTACGCTACGCCAGGAATTTGAAAATCTTGCAAATAAGATTTTTGAGGAAAAAAATCAGCGTTTTCATCAAGCCAGTCAAATGAATCTGGATCAGTTATTAAAACCCTTTAGGGAGCAAATCGAGGGCTTTCAGAAGCGCTTAAACGAAGTCCACGATGCGTCATTACAGGGGCAAACGCATTTATATGCGGAAATTCGTAAAATTTTAGATGTGGGTTTGCAGATGAGCACCGAAGCCAATAATTTGGCCGCAGCCCTAAAAGGGGAT
>NZ_JASLIX010000003.1:0-15405 GCF_030152715.1 Paenalcaligenes sp. | reverse complement strand
CGTGGGTGTCTTGCTACGTGGTACCAAGCGTGAAGACGTTGAGCGTGGTCAAGTTTTGGCAGCGCCTGGCACCATCAAGCCTCACACAGACTTTGCGGCAGAGGTTTACATTCTGTCCAAAGAAGAGGGTGGTCGTCACACGCCTTTCTTTAAAGGCTACCGTCCTCAGTTCTACTTCCGTACGACTGACGTGACAGGTACTATTGAGCTACCTGAAGACAAGGAAATGGTTCTACCTGGCGATAACGTCGCGATGAACGTTTCTTTGATTGCTCCTATCGCCATGGAAGAGGGTCTACGTTTCGCGATTCGCGAGGGTGGCCGTACCGTTGGTGCTGGTGTGGTAGCTAAAATCATCAAATAAGCCAATCGGCTTATGATGACACGGGGGGTTATCCCCCCGTTTATTTCGTTCTTTAGGATTCCACATGAAAAACCAGAAAATTCGCATCCGCTTAAAAGCGTTTGATTACAAACTCATCGACCAGTCCGCCGCCGAGATCGTGGATACGGCTAAACGCACTGGTGCGGTAGTTCGTGGTCCCGTACCGCTACCTACACGTATCCGTCGTTACGATATTTTGAGCTCCCCTCACGTTAACAAAACAGCACGTGACCAGTTTGAAATCCGTACTCATCAGCGTTTAATGGACATTGTCGATCCAACCGACAAAACAGTTGATGCATTGATGCGTTTAGATCTACCTGCTGGTGTAGACGTAGAAATCGCTCTGCAGTAATTCCATTTGTTTGCTAGAGTGTTATGCTCTATCAAATAAATGAAAAGCCGAAAGGATTATCCTTTCGGCTTTTTTATTGTGCTAAGCCACCGATTGAAATAAAGGAAAAGACTTATTTATTGGCGCAAGCTTTGATTTTTTCTAAATCCGGTCCAGTAATCACACGACCTAAGTTATAAGGAATAGAAGCTGTACGCCAGTCTTTGTAGTCATTCAGGTACTCAACCTGGCTCAGGTAGACTTGAGCTGCTTTGGGGTTACTACATGCTACCTCAATCATGACCTCGTGGGCATTGTTCTGTATGGTATCCAAAGCCTCTTGGTCTAAGCGATGAATTTCTACCCCCGCTTTTTGAAAAGTACGCAAGCCATCGGCAGCACGTTTTTCCGTATAAGACATGGACCAGAGCATCGTGGCATCGGCAGCAATCTTGAGCTTTTCTTTGGTGGTGTCACTGAGTGCATCCCACGCTTTTTTATTGATCATCACGCCAAAAACGGAAGAGGACTGATGCCAACCGGGGGTGGTCCAGTGTTTGGTGACTTGATGCAAGCCGGCTGAAACGTCTACGTTAGGGGTAGAGAACTCAGCACCATCAATGACATTACGCTCCAGAGACTGGTACAGCTCTTGAGCTGCCATAGAAACTTGGGTGCCGCCAATGCTTTCTAGGACGCGGCCTTGTTCTAAACCCGATACACGTAAACGTTTGCCTTTGAATTCTTCTAAATTACGGATAGGGCTATTTGTGTGAAAACCGGCTTCGCTATTGGTAATGCCATAAGGAATATATACCATGCCAAATTGCCCATAGACATCGTTATATATATCGGCACCGCCCCATTGATGGATCCAGTTCGCGTAGTCCATCGCATTAAATAGACTAACGTGCGTGCCTAGCGCCGAGAAAGCCGGGTTGCGACCAGCCCAGTAACCAGGCCAGTCGCCACCGGCTTCAATTGTGCCTGACTCTACCGCACTAAATACTTCGCCAGAAGGCACTAAGGCTCCACCTTCGTAAAAGTTGACTTTGAGCTCATCGCCAGCGAGCTTATTAACCAGCTCTACCCATTTTTTGTCGATTTCAATAAGCTCAAAAGAGGCTGGCCATGTACTGGTCATGGTCCACTCTTGTTTTTTGGCTTGGGCTAAGCCTGTAACGCTAATAAGTGCTGCACCTAATACAGCGCTTAGTTTTTTTAGTTTCATTGTTGTCTCCTCGGTGTGGTGAGTTAGTTTCCATATAAGGTTTGAGGTAGCCATGTGACAAGGCTTGGGAAAAAAGCCACTAAAAAGCACATAAGAATAATCAAACCAATAAAGGGAATCACGCCCGTAATAATATCCATGGTTTTAATGGATTTTGGGGTAATTGCGCGTAAGTAAAAAAGCGCGTAGCCAAAGGGTGGCGTTAAGAAAGATGTCTGTAAAACGACTGCAACGAGTACGACAAACCACAGTACGCTTACGCCCATTTCTTGTACAACGGGCAAAAAGATAGGAAAAGAAAGTAAAACAATTCCCGTCCAGTCTAAAAAGCAGCCTAGGATAAAAGTGATTAGGAGCATGACGAAAATAAGTAGCCAAGGCTCCATATTTAAACCACGCATTAGGTCCTGTGCAGCGGCAAGACCGCCTGTGATATTAAAGACCCCTGTAAATGCCGTAGCTCCCACCACAATAAATAAAATCATGGCAGAGGTGCGACCAGTTTCATATAAAGCGCCAAGAAAGGTTTTCCAACGGAATTTACCGCGAAAAATCACGATCAATAAAGCAAGTAATACCCCAATGGCTGAAGCTTCGGTGGCGGTAGCAATGCCAGCAAGCATCGAGCCGAGAATGCCAAAAATTAAAGCAAGAGGGGGTAAGGCTTCTACGAGAAGCATTTTGATTAGGACGTGGCGACTGACTTTTTCCTCGGTTTGTACAGATGGTGCCCGCTCGGGGTTTTTCCAAGCGACAAAAACAACCCAGGCGGCATAGAGTAAACCAAGCGTAATACCAGGAATGAGCGCTCCAGCAAAAAGCTCACCAACAGAAAGAGGCGAGTAGCTAGACATCAGGATGAGCATAATAGAAGGGGGGATAAGAATCCCTAAGCATCCTGATGAGGCAATTACACCCGTAGTGAGCTTGGGACAATAGCCATACCGTAACATTGGGCGTAACGCCATCATGCTTGTCACAGTAATAGAAGCCCCAATAATTCCCGTGGTGGCCGCAAGTAAAATGGAAATAAATACCACGGCCAATGCTAAGCCTCCGCGTACATTTGACATCAGTAAACGCAAGGACTCAAACATTTTGTCAGTGACCTCAGAGTCTGACAAAAATCGTGCCATTAAGACAAAAAGCGGGATAGCAATTAGGGTGTAGTTATCGAGTACGTCACCAAAAATACGATTGACCACAATGCCTAACACCATAGGCTTGCCTGCTAAAAAAGCACCGATGACGGCTGTGCCACCTAGAACAAAAGCCAGAGGGTGGCCCATAAAAAGCCCAAGTAGTAGCAGCCCGCCCATGCATAAAGCGATTATTTCAGGTGTCATGACGAAGCTCCGATGTGGTGCAAAGACGAATTACTTCGGCAATACCTTGTAGTAACAGCAAAACAGCAGCGACCACCATGGCCATTTTTAGAGGGTAAACCGGTAACTGGACGGCGCCGTAAGTTGTTTCCCCCTGGCTCCAGGAGCGCATAGCGAATTGATAACTACGTGTTAGAAAAACCCAGCTAAAAGGGAAAAAGAAAAGAAAATAGCCGAGTACTTCAGTGATTTGACGCGCACGTGGTGAAAAGCGTTGGATAAGCAGATCTACCCGTACATGGGCCTGATGCTTTAAGGCATAAGCCCCCAACATAAGAAAATAAAATCCATAAAGCTGCTTGCTCACATCAAAAGCCCAACGGGTTGGTTGGTGAAAGACGTAACGCATGAAAACGTCGTAGATAATAATGCCAGCAAAAGCTACCGCTAATGTCGATAGCGCTTTACCTATGTATTCATTAAGCGCATCTATAGCCCTGAGCAACATATGTCCCCTTATCATTGTGATTATCTATGTGGTGTTAATGAGGTATAAAGGTGTGTTTAAGTCTAGGCGGGGGTAGAAGGATTCACAATTTAGGTTTACCCTTACGTTAACGGCATGCGCTTATGATTTACACTAAAAAGCAATAAATAACGCCAGAGCAACAAGGAGGAGATATGATCGAAATTGAAAAACATACCACCATTGGTACTGCATTATTGGCCGCGGCGGATCGTTACGCCGACCATCCGTTGTTTGTGGTGCCAGAAAATCCGAATCGGGATTATGACCCTAATGGGTTAAGCCTTAGTTTTGCACAGGTGGCGCAACAGGTTTTACAAACGGCGCAGATATATCAGGAGCAAGGTTATGGTTTTCCACATCATGTCGCTTTGTTTTTAGAGAATCAATCGGCACATTTGATTCATAAGCTGGCGCTTAATCATATTGGAGCATGTTGTGTACCTGTTAACCCAAGTTATAAAACGTTAGAGCTGGTGTATTTGTTTGAGCATGCAAAGCCTGAACTGGTGGTCGTACTGGATAAATACTTAGTTGCGGTGCAGGTGGCTGTAGAGCAAGCGTCTCATAAGCCACATATTGTGCCGCTATCACAGTTCGAGACACTACCTGCTCCTAAGCAAAAAGCACAAGCGCATACCGTGCAGTCAGATACACCAGCAAGCATTCTTTATACCTCAGGCACAACAGGAAAACCCAAAGGCTGCGTATTGTCTCATCGGTATGAGCTAGCTAGTGGTGATTGGTATGCACGTAAGGGGGGGTTAATTCAAATCCATGAAACACAGGATCGGCTATATAACCCATTGCCGCTCTTTCATATTAACTCTTCGGTTCTGTCCTTCTTTTGCATGATGCTAACAGGAAATTGCCAAATTCAGAGTGATCGCTTTCAGCCGTCACGTTGGTGGCAAGAGGTCATACAAACCGATGCATCCATTGTGCATTATTTGGGCGTGATTATTCCTTTGTTATTAAAACAGCCTGAGTCAGCACTAGATCGACAGCATCGCGTGCGCTTTGGTCACGGCGCTGGTGTAGAGCCGCAGTTACACGCTTTATTTGAAGAGCGATTTGGCTTTCCTTTGATTGAGCTGTGGGGGATGACGGAAATTGTACGAGTATTTACGGTAAATGAACCACCACGTAAAGTAGGTACACGTGCATTTGGGCGTCCAGTGCCTGGCATGGAGGTCAAAATTGTGGATACTGAGGGCAACGAGGTAGCCAAAGGTGAACAAGGGGAAATGCTTGTGCGCCATTCAGAGGCCTCTCCACGAAAGGATTTTTTTAGTGGTTATCTTAATGATCCTGAGGCTACAGAAAAAGCGTGGCGCGGGGGGTGGTTTCATACTGGGGATATGGTGTATCAGGACGAAGAAGATGGCATGCTGCATTTTGTAGACAGGGACAAAAACATCATTCGGCGTTCTGGGGAAAACATTGCAGCAGCCGAAGTCGAGGCGCTGATCCTAACACACCCAGCAGTACGGCAAGTGGCGGTCTTAGCGGCTCCAGACCCAATTCGAGAGGCTGAGGTATTGGCTTGTGTGGAATTGCGTCCCGAGTTTGCAGATCAGATCGACGCAGAAGGGGGCGAAGCTGCCCAACAGTTAGCCGAATCCATATTTCAGCATTGTCATCAGCAGCTGGCTTACTACAAATCGCCTGGGTGGTTATATTTTATTGACGAAATCCCCACTACTGGGACTCAGAAAATACAAAAACATCAAATCTTCCCAAATATCGCCGACCCAACGACCCAAGCCGGTATGATCGACTTGCGCCATTTAAAACGAAGGGGTTCGTAAAGCGTTGTATTTGTGATATTTATTTTGGTCATGCTCTTGTTGACATGGCTTTAGTCATGCTATATTTATATGCTTAGCTATTTATTAGTTACAAGAAGGTTTTGTGTGCAGAATCATCTGCTCGCGTAATCAAGTTAGCCCCGACCAATCGCAGTCGGGAATGGAGAATAAGATGTCGAACTCGACACCTGTGCCTGCCGCATGGCGGTTGGGCCTTGTTGGGCGCAAAATCGGCATGACCCGCATTTTTACAGAGGACGGAGAATCCGTACCTGTAACGGTGCTGGACGTGTCCAATAACCGCGTCACCCAAATCAAGACGCCCGAAGTCGATGGCTATGCTGCCGTTCAGCTAGCTTATGGCTCTCGTCGCGCCTCCCGTGTTAATAAACCTGCCGCTGGTCATTTTGCCAAAGCAGGGGTAGAAGCCGGTAGTATCCTTAAAGAATTCCGTCTAGATCCCGCTAAAATTGCTGATCACAATCCTGGTGATGTGATTGCAATCGACAGCGTATTTGAAGCCGGCCAAAAAGTAGACGTTACAGGTACCACTATCGGTAAAGGTTTTGCCGGTACGATCAAGCGTCACAACTTCTCTGGTCAGCGTAACTCCCACGGTAACTCGATCTCTCACCGTGCCCCCGGTTCTATCGGTATGGCGCAGGATCCAGGTCGTGTTTTCCCTGGTAAAAAAATGGCCGGTCACATGGGTGATGTTACCCGCACCGTTCAAAATCTAGATGTTGTGCGTGTTGATGCAGAACGTGGCTTGTTGTTGGTCCGTGGCGCTGTGCCCGGTCACAAAAACGGCAACGTTGTTGTGCGTCCCGCCGTTAAAGGAGCCTAATCATGGAACTCAAGCTCCTGAATGATCAGGGTCAAGCTTCTACTTTTGCGGCTTCCGATGTAGTATTCGGCCGCGAGTTTAACGAAGCCCTCGTACACCAGATTGTTGTTGCCTATCAAGCCAATGCTCGTAGCGCTAACAGCAAGCAAAAAACACGTGCTGAAGTTAACTACAGCACACGTAAACCTTGGCGCCAAAAAGGCACCGGCCGTGCCCGTGCGGGTATGGCATCCTCGCCATTATGGCGTGGGGGTGGTCGTACGTTCCCTAACTCGCCTGACCAAAATTTCAGCCACAAAGTTAACAAGAAAATGTACCGTGCTGGTTTGCAGTCCATTTTCTCTCAGTTAGCTCGCGAAGGTCGTATTTCTGTAGTTGAGTCTTTTGAACTAGAAGCTCCCAAAACCAAATTGGCAGCAACTAAACTAAAAGAATTAGGCTTGGAGTCTGTGCTGATCATTACTGATAGCATCGATGAAAACGTCTACCTCGCTACACGTAACTTGCCTCATGTAGCTGTGGTCGAACCGCGTGATGCCGATCCTTTATCTTTGATCTACTACAAAAACGTATTGATCACTAAAGCGGCTGTCGCTCAAATCGAGGAGATGTTGGGATGAACGCCGAACGCTTATACCAAGTCATCCTAGCTCCAGTCGTGACCGAAAAAGCCACGATGGTAGCTGAAAATAATCAGCAAATCGCTTTCCGCGTAGCACCTGATGCGACCAAACCCGAAATTAAAGCAGCTGTAGAAATGCTCTTTAATGTAGAAGTCGAGTCTGTTCAGGTTCTAAACCAAAACGGTAAAGCCAAGCGATTTGGTCGTTTCGAAGGTCGCCGCCGCAACGAACGTAAAGCCTACGTTCGCATTAAAGACGGTCAGGAACTCGACTTTACGGAGATGAACTAATATGGCACTCGTAAAAGTTAAGCCCACGTCTGCAGGTCGTCGCGGCATGATTAAAGTAGTGCATTCTGAGCTCCACAAAGGCGCTCCTTATGCTCCACTACTCGAAAAGAAAAAGCGTAGCTCTGGCCGTAATAACAACGGTCATATCACCGTACGTCATCGTGGCGGCGGTCACAAACAGCACTATCGTATTGTTGATTTCCGTCGTAATAAAGATGGTATCCCTGCGAAAGTCGAGCGTTTAGAATACGATCCAAACCGTACAGCGCATATCGCCTTGTTGTGTTATGCCGACGGTGAGCGTCGTTACATTATTGCTCCTCGTGGTCTAGAAGTTGGTGCTACGCTCTTGTCCGGTCAGGATGCGCCTATCCGCGCTGGTAACACCCTACCTATCCGTAACATCCCAATCGGTGCAACCATTCACTGTATTGAAATGCTACCAGGTAAAGGTGCTCAACTAGCTCGTTCAGCAGGTGCTTCTGCCGTATTGCTAGCACGCGATGGTTCTTACGCTCAGGTACGTTTACGTTCCGGTGAAGTCCGTCGTGTTCATATCGACTGTCGTGCCACTATTGGCTCCGTCAGTAACGAAGATCACAGCTTGCGTCAAATTGGTAAAGCCGGTGCCACTCGTTGGCGCGGTATTCGTCCTACT
This sequence comes from Paenalcaligenes sp., assembly GCF_030152715.1. Lineage (NCBI taxonomy): Bacteria > Pseudomonadati > Pseudomonadota > Betaproteobacteria > Burkholderiales > Alcaligenaceae > Paenalcaligenes > Paenalcaligenes sp. The sequence goes on along the minus strand of NZ_JASLIX010000003.1, from coordinate 7,375 downwards.
GTTCGTGGTGTGGCCATGAACCCGATCGATCACCCGCATGGTGGTGGTGAGGGTAAAACAGGTGAAGGTCGTGAACCCGTCAGTCCATGGGGTACTCCTACTAAGGGTTACCGTACACGTCGTAACAAACGCACAGACAACATGATTGTCTCGCGTCGCAAGCGCAAGTAAGGGGCGAACAAATGTCACGTTCGATTAAAAAAGGCCCATTTGTAGACGAGCACCTACTGAACAAAGTAGAGGCTGCCGTTGAGGGCAAAGACAAACGTCCGATCAAAACCTGGTCGCGTCGTTCTACCATCCTGCCCGAATTCATCGGGCTGACGATTGCCGTGCATAATGGTCGTCAACATATTCCCGTTTACATCAACGAGAACATGGTTGGCCACAAGCTCGGTGAATTCGCATTGACCCGTACCTTTAAGGGTCACATTGCGGACAAGAAGTCACGGAGATAAGCGATGGAAACCACAGCAACAATTCGTGGAGTACGTATCTCTGCTCAGAAAGCTCGCTTAGTTGCCGATATGATTCGCGGCAAGTCTGTAGAGCAAGCATTGAATACGCTAACATTTACTCCCAAGAAAGCCGCTGGCATTATCAAAAAAGCGCTTGAGTCCGCTATTGCTAATGCTGAACATAACGATGGTGCCGACATCGATGAGTTGCGCGTAACCGCTATTCAGGTTGATAAAGCGCAATCTTTGAAACGTTTTTCCGCTCGTGCCAAAGGCCGCGGTAACCGCATCGAAAAGCAAACCTGCCACATTGTGGTTAAGGTCGGCGCTTAAGGAGTCACAATGGGACAAAAAGTTCACCCAATTGGGTTCCGCCTCGCGGTTAACCGTAACTGGAATTCTCGCTGGTACGCTGATCACAACGATTTCAGCGGTATGCTAGCTGATGATATCCGCGTGCGCGAATACCTCAAGAAGAAGCTTAAAAACGCTTCTGTTGGTCGTGTCGTAATTGAGCGTCCATCTAAAAACGCTCGCGTCACCATTTACTCTGCCCGTCCAGGCGTAGTAATTGGTAAGCGCGGTGAAGACATCGAAAATCTAAAAGTCGATCTTCAGCGTTTGATGGGTGTACCTGTACACGTAAACATCGAAGAAATTCGTAAACCTGAAACCGATGCTCAGCTTATCGCTGATTCTATCGCTCAGCAGCTAGAAAAACGTATTATGTTCCGTCGCGCGATGAAACGCGCTATGCAGAACGCGATGCGTCTAGGTGCTCAGGGTATTAAAATTGCCAGTTCCGGTCGTTTGAACGGTATTGAAATTGCTCGTACCGAATGGTATCGCGAAGGTCGTGTGCCTCTACACACTTTGCGTGCTCACATCGACTACGCAACGGCTGAAGCTCATACCACTTACGGTATCATCGGTATTAAAGTCTGGGTCTATAAAGGCGATATGTTGCCCAACGGCGAATTGCCTCAAGAGACAGCCGCACCCGAAGAGCGTCGTCAACGTCGCCCACGTGGGGAGCGCCCCGAAGGTCGTCGTCCTGGTCGTGGACGTGGCCCTCGTCGTGACGCAGCACCGGCGCCAGAAGGAGAATAATTATGTTGCAACCTTCTCGTAGAAAATATCGCAAGGAACACAAAGGCCGTAACACAGGTCTAGCGACTCGTGGCACCCAAGTTTCCTTTGGCGAATTCGGTTTAAAGGCGACGGGTCGTGGTCGTTTAACTGCTCGTCAAATCGAAGCGGCACGTCGTGCGATCAACCGTCACATTAAGCGTGGTGGCCGTATCTGGATTCGTGTCTTCCCTGACAAACCTATTTCGCAGAAACCTGCTGAGGTTCGTATGGGTAGCGGTAAAGGTAGTCCAGAGTACTGGGTCGCTGAAATTCAACCCGGCAAAATGCTGTACGAAATGGAAGGCGTAAGCGAAGAGCTCGCACGCGAAGCATTCCGTCTAGCTGCTGCCAAGCTCCCATTTTCTACCACTTTTGTGGTACGAAACATTGGTGCTTAAGGAGATCACATGAAAGCCAGCGAACTCCGTTCTAAAGAAACCGCCGAGCTCCAAACAGAGCTTGAAAGTCTGCTGAAAGCGCAATTTAGCTTGCGTATGCAAAAAGCCACTCAGCAGCTTTCCAACACCAGCCAGCTATCTAAAGTGCGTCGTGATATTGCTCGCGTGCGTACCGTAATGGCTGAGAAAGCAGGAAAGTAATATGAGCGAAACTCAAACTACACCCGTTGCAGAAAAGCGTCAGCGCCTTTTACAAGGTCGTGTGGTCAGCACCAAAATGGATAAAACCGTGGTCGTTCGTGTAGAGCGCCGCGTTAAACATCCTTTATATGGCAAGATCATCGTCCGTTCACGTAAATATCATGCGCACGACGAAACCAACCAATACAACGAAGGCGATATTGTTGAAATCGCCGAGGGCCGTCCTATCAGCCGCCACAAATCGTGGACTGTTGTACGTTTGGTGACACCTGCCCGCGTTATTTAATTAACGCCGCTTAGATACTACGGGATCTAAGTCTAAAAAACCCCAGTCGTTTGGCTGGGGTTTTTTTATGAGAATATAGGCAGGGTTAACGCTGAGTAATGAATTTGGTTACGACATAACCATCAAATGTTTCTATCCCTCCTTCGCTACCAATACCACTGTCTTTAATACCACCAAAGGGCGTTTCTGGTAGAGCGACCCCAAAGTGGTTGATACTTACCATCCCTGCTTGCAGGGCGTTAGAGACCTGGTGTGCGGTTTGTAAGTGATTGGTAAACGCATAAGCGGCTAATCCATAAGGTAAAGCATTGGCACGACGCAATACTTCTTCCGTATCATGAAAACGCGTCAGGGGCGCAATTGGGCCAAAGGGCTCTTCGGTCATGAGTTGGGCTTGATCGTCCAGTTCAGAAATTACCGTAGGGGCATAAAAATAACCGGTTTTATCTAATCGTTTACCACCCAATTCGATTTTGCCACCATGCTTTAGTGCGTTTTGGACGAATTGATCCATCGTAGCGAGACGGCGCTCGTGTGCCAGGGGCCCCATATCCGTTTCAGGATCTAAACCATCGCCTATATTTATGTTCGCTAAAATATCGATAAAGGTTTTTTTGAACTCATCGTAAATGGCATCGTGGATATAAAAGCGCGTAGGGGAAATGCATACCTGTCCTGCATTGCGTATTTTAAAATAAGCCAACTGTTTTGCTACACGAGCTATATCGACATCAGGGAAGACTAAAACAGGAGAGTGCCCACCCAGTTCCATGGTAATGGGTTTCATGTGAGCCCCAGCTAAAGCGGCGAGTTGCTTGCCTACCGGAACAGAGCCTGTAAAAGAGACTTTACGTACGATAGGGGAGCGAATTAAATAGTCAGATATTTCTGCAGGAACCCCCCAAACAACGTTTAGCACCCCTTGGGGTAAACCGGCTTCGTGAAAAATGCGGGCGATGGCCATGACAGCGCTAGGGGAGTCTTCTGGCCCTTTAATGATAATGGTGCAGCCCGCTCCAATCGCAGCAGAAATTTTACGAATAGCCTGGTTAAACGGAAAGTTCCAGGGGGTAAATGCGGCGCAAACACCGATGGGTTCTTTAACGACGATTTGTCTTACGCGTGGGTCGCGAGGAGGAATCACACGACCGTAGATGCGGCGACATTCTTCTGCATGCCAATCGGCATGATCAGCGCAGCTTTTGACTTCGCCTACGGATTCCGCTAACGGTTTACCTTGATCCAAAGTGATATGTCGCCCAATTTCCTCAGCTCGATCTCGACAAAGCTGAGCGACCTTACGCAGAATTTTACTGCGCTCCATAGGGGAGCTATGACGCCAGGATTCAAATGCGGCTTGCGCACTTTGTAAGGCGTGATCTAAATCACGGGTGGTGGCGATAGGTAGCTGACCAAGGTTTTCTAGTGTGGCAGGGTTAATAATAGCTTGGTGTTGTGTGGCATTGCCATTTGTGAACTCACCATTGATGTAAAAGTTGATTGTGGGGTACATAGTCTCTCCTGTAATTAAAATTATCTTTTAAACGACATTGTTACTGATTTAACACAAATTAACGTGCCAACTATAGAGAAATACGGCTTTTTTGTGTTTATTTGTTAAAATGTAAACAGTTTAATGCGGCTCTAGTCTGTATTAAGGTGAAACTTAATAAGCAGGGTGTTTTGTAGGAATATAGGGTTGGAAAAACTGTTTCCCTTGCTAATTAAGAAGCCTGATGAGTTTTATATAAGAGGCTAAAAGCAAAGATCTCCTCTACTTCATAATAATTTAGACAGTTTATTGAAAAAAAACGGTAGTGGTGAAGTTGCTGTTTTCAGATAGATGGAAAGGCGTTTGTAAAGTGGTCTTATTCGGCTAGTTTTGCAGCTTGATTCAATTATTATCATTAAGGGATAGATATGAACCGTGTCTATAAAACTGTTTGGAGTGAAAAAACGGGAACTTTTATTGCCGTATCCGAACATAAGAAAACCAGAGGGAAGCGATCGGGCTCAGTGAAAGCAGCGGTAGTGGGCGCGGTATTGGCGACTGGCTCGTTGGTGATGGGCGATGCTTTAGCAGCTACTGGCATTGATGGAGGTACAGGGGCTGGAACGGCGATTTCAGAGTGTAAAGGTAGAGATCAGGCTAATGCGGGTAAGAAAGAATCAATTGCAATTGGTTGCAAGGCAGAAGCGGATACTAAAGGTAAGGATACAACATTTTATAACAGAGAAAATCCATACAATAAGGATGTAGATACAAAAGAAAAATATCATTCTGTGGCGATAGGTACAGACGCCAAAGCTAAAGAAGCTTCTGTCGCTTTTGGGCATGGTGCTCAAGCAGCGGCTGATAAGAGTGCGCTTGCAATCGCTATTGGCTCTCAAGCAAAAGCAGAAAACGTTGCTTCGTTGGCAATTGGTCCAGCAGCATTGGCTACTGGAAATACTGCCTTGGCATTAGGGCGTCAAACAGCTGCCACTGGAGACTTTGCACAAGCAATTGGTAATGTTGCTGCAGCAACCGGAGTGGGCTCTCTTGCAGTAGGCCACTCTGCGACCGCGACCGGTAAACGCTCGATTGCTATTGGGGCTGCAGATATTGATAACGCCGCTAGTACTGGAAATCAAAATGGTACTGTCTACATGACCGGTGAGCAGACCCTAGCAACAGGTCAAGATGCTATTGCTTTTGGTGCTGCCGCAAATGCTACGAGTAATTATTCGCTTGCAATTGGAGCGCATTCTGAGGCGAGTGGTTTAAACTCTACAGCAATGGGTTATAAAGCAGAAGCGACAGGGGAAAATACTTTTGCGTCGGGTGCCAGTGCCAGAGCTTCTGGTAAAGATGCTTTTGCTTTAGGCGCGAACTCTGTAGGTCAGGGTGATCGTTCTTTCGCTATGGGGCCAAATGCTCAGGCGATAGGTGAAAATGCCCTCGCCTTGGGTAGCTTGTCAGAAGCTCATCAAAAAAATTCGATTGCTGTTGGTGTTAATGCTAAAGCCAATTTTGCCGATAGTGTCGCACTTGGCTCAAACTCCTCTGTAGATCATGAAAACAGTATCGCAATCGGCACAGGATCCACTACCAATGACTATACAGCTCACGAGGCCTTTTTGTATGAGTCCGGGGCTGCTGGGGCAATCGCTACAGGCGCCGTTTCTATTGGTAATGGTTCGGGCAGCGTTGCTGGAGGCGCATCTAATGAAAGACGCTTGCAAAACGTAGCAGCGGGTGGTGCAGATACTGACGCAGTCAACGTATCCCAGTTGAAAAAGCACAAAGCAATCACCGACAAAACAGGCGGCGATATTGCAAATCATTTAGGTGGTGGTGCCGAATTTAATCCTAATAATGGTGCGATTAAAGCCCCAACTTATGCTGTAAATAACAATACATATAATAATGTAGGGGATGCGTTAAAAGCTTCTAATACTACAGTTAAAGCTGGAACGAATGCGAGCGTAAGTAAGAGCATTAGCTCAGAAACAGGCGCAGCGATTTATACTGTAAATGCGGATAACAGTACTGTGAGTGCTGGCTCTGATGCTGTTTCAGTTGTTGTTTCAGATAAAAACGCTCAAAATGTTACTGACTATAAGGTTGACCTTAGCCAAGAAACTAAAGATAGTTTAGTTAATGCCAATAAAGGTTGGAACTATACAGCTGGTGGTGAAAACAAAACGAATGTTGCGCCTGGTGCGACGGTTGACTTCGGTAATACCGATGAGAATATCGTGATCACCAAAGGTGATGATGGGCTTGAGTTTAATTTGGCCAAGGACATCAAGGGTCTGGACAGTATCACCATCAACAATGGTCCGGTGATCAGCAGCAACGGCATCAATATGGGTGGTAAGAAGATCACCAATCTGGCGGCAGGTGAAGCTGACACAGATGCGGTGAACGTGTCACAGTTGAAGGAAGTCTCTGAGGTTGCTAACAAGGGCCTGAACTTCAGCGCCAATGATGGCGGTCTGAAGAATTCTAAGTTGGGTTCCACGGTGACGGTTGCCGGTGCTCAAGGCAATGCCGACTGGTTGAAGTTCGACGAAGGCCAGAACATCATGACGCAGATTGAGCAGGATGCTGATGGCAACAGTGTGATTCGTGTGGCCTTGTCCAAAGACATCACGGGGCTAGAGACCATTGTTTTGGGTGAAAACGGTACACCGGGTAAGGATGGGGTGGATGGAGCGCCAGGCGTTGGTATTAACGGTAAGGATGGTGCCATTGGTATTACTGGTAAAGACGGTGCAGGTGCTGACTTGACCGTTGCAATGGGAGCTCCCGGTCTTGCCGGTAATGATGGTAAGGATGGTGAAAGTAAGACTCGTATCGTGTACGAGAAGTCAGATGGTACGACTGAAGAAGTAGCGACCTTAAATGACGGTTTACGCTTCGTGGGTGATGACGGTAAAGTCGTTGAACGTAAGCTGAACGAGACCTTAGGTCTTGTTGGCGGTGCGGACGTGGATGCCTTGACTGAGAACAACATCGGTGTGGTTCAGAAAGACGACGGCAGCCTAAGCATTCAGTTAGCAGAGAATGTTGATCTGGGCGAAGGCGGTACAGTGACCATTGGTGATACCTTCATCGACAATAGCAGCGTTAGCACAACTAACCTGACTGTAACTGGTGAAACCAAGTTAGGTGACAACTTCTATGTGACCAAAGAAGGCGATGTTCACTATGATGGTGACATCACAGAGGGTACGCATGTTGTTAATAAAAACTACGTCGATAACAGCATTACTGACTTAACCAACACGGGTTTAGTGTTTGATGCGAACGACGGTGGTCCATTTACCTCTAAGCTAGGTTCGACGGTGACTGTTGCGGGTTCGGATGCGAACACGGAGTGGGCTAAGTTTGATGACGGTCAGAACATCATGAC
>NZ_JASLIX010000102.1:0-10531 GCF_030152715.1 Paenalcaligenes sp. | reverse complement strand
ATCCTATTTAGAAAGCTCGGTCGTATTTTGTTCTGGCCAAATAAAACTAAGCTGATGACCAGCGCCTTTAACTTCTATAGTTTGGTGCAGGGTTTGCCCCTCGTACGTGACATAGACTTGGTATTTTCCGTAATCCATATCTAGTAGGCAAAATGGACCTTCGCTATTGATATTTACAACGGTTTGATCGTATTGATCGCGAATGACCACCTGAATATCTGCAATAAAAGCGACTTTATTACCGAGCTTTTGTCCAAAGTTTAAGCTAAGTGGGTAGTGAGAACGTGCAGCTTTAAAAGCTGCTGCTTGATCGCTACCAATCCCTCCACACATATAGGCGGTATTTAAATAAAACTCAACGGGAGGAAGGTTTTGAGCCGAAACAGTTGCCACACAAAAACAGGCACAGATCCCAGTTAACCAAGAACGCATGGTAACTCCTTTGCTTAGTTATGAATTTGCATCTAAGTTTAACAAGGAGTGGCCAAGTTTGATACGGTTCATAATAGTAAAGGCCAGCTGTGGCGCTCTGTTTCTTTTCCTTGTGGATTATAACTACACTCATGGAAAAAACTGTGTCCGCTTTGTGACACTTGCCATACTGTGGAACTACGAGTGCCATAGTCTGGGCTAATAATAAAAGGACTGCTTAATAAGCGCTCCCGCTCAAGACTGAGCCCAGTTTGGGGAAGCAAATGGTCTTCGGCTTTTTGTTCGTCGCGTAAGATAGCATACACCTCGCTAATGGCGGCTGGCGTTTGCGCAGATAGGTAATGTTGTAATCGCTCACATAAACGTTGGCTTTTTGGCCAAGGTGTATTGAGTAAGTGATTGCTTAATACATAATGTCCTGGAGCAAGAGCCTGAGGCTGCGTATCATTACGATTGCTGTAGTAATAGCACTCAAACTCAGCTTTTTGAGCGTGCCATTGTCCCACGATAAGATTAAAGCCTTGATACAGATGGCCTTGTTCAGCCACCTGTTGTATATAGTCTTGGGCGGATAGTGTCTGTATTAAAAACTGCTTGGGTAGCTCGCCACGACTTTTTTCTAAGCCCGTTGCAGGGAACATATCCCTAAAGTTAGTCAATAAAGCAAATCTGCCCTGAGTACTCACAGCAAACCAGGTACCACCTGCTTGTAAATCTAAGCCACCTATAACATGTGGGTAATCCGGCCATGGTGCTGCCGCACGAGTAGGGCGCTGATGAAACTCATCACGATTAGCGGCAATAAATAAAGGCCACTGCGGGTCGGTGGCCAAAGCAAGATAAGCAATACACATAAAAAGCGTTAAAGCATAGCAAGTTTATTAGAGCTTTCTACCAAGTTACGCAAACGGATGGCGTCACCTATACGAGAGTAGCGCCCCTGAGCGTTAAGCAAAACAATGCCGACTTGGCGGCCTTCGAGCTTAGTGAGTAGCACAAGACACTGACCGGCTTCATTAATAAACCCCGTTTTAGAGACTTGAATATCCCATTTACTGTTTTGTACTAGCCGGTTTGTGTTACTAAAAACAAGTTGGCGCCCTGGGCGAGGCTCTACGGTAAGTTGTTCGCTGGTGCTGTACTCTTGAATGAGCGGGTGTTGAGCCGTGGCTTGCATTAAACGCACCAGATCTTTGGGGCTAGAAACGTTTTCGCTAGAGAGCCCTGTGGGTTCCACAAAACGCGATTCGCGCATCCCCAAAGCACGGGCTTTATCATTCATGGCGCGCACAAAAGCACGAATACCACCGGGATAATGTCGCCCTAAAGCATTTGCTGCACGATTTTCTGAAGACATCAGGGCCAAATGCAGCATCTGAGCGCGTGTTAGCTTAGAGCCTACGCTTAAACGAGAGGTTGTGTTTTTTAGGCGATCGATATCGGCAGAGGTGATTTCGAGTGTTTCGTTTAAATCTTGGTTCGCTTCGAGCACGACTAATGCGGTCATGAGCTTGGTAATGGACGCAATAGGGCGAACCTGGGTACTGTTTTTTTGATAAATGGCCCGCCCGGTTTTTAGGTCCTGAACATAAGCAATTTCAGAGTGTAACTGTGCAGGTAAACCTTGCAGTAGCGATGGGCTAGTTGGAGCAAGCGAGACCTGTACGGGCTGTAAGTTTGCTGCAAACTGCGTATACGGCGCGTGATAACGAACAGGATTGACATTGAGGTCTTGTGCAGACACCGACGCGGGTAAAACAGCAAATAAGGCGGTAATTGTGCTGATGCTAGCGCCCAGCCAACGTCGAGATAAGTGATATAAGTGCATATGGAATACCTAAGACCGTCAAAAAGCGTCATCTACGCAGAAATGGTATCAGATATTTCTCTATAAATTAAGCACTTATACGCTCTTTTTAAAAAAATTTTAAGCTGTGCTTTTGGTTTTTTAGCGGCATTGATTTTTAAGCCTTTGTTTTATATTTGTTTTTTTAAGATCTAATTACTTTAGGTCAGGGGATGAAGACAGGCCACGTAGTTAACAAAGGAACGTGAAAGGCATTCAATCATTTGTACGTGGAGACCAAAATGCTTGGCGTACGCGTGCATTTTGATTGAGCTGTTTGATCAACAGATCCATATCTTTTTCATCAATAGAGGTGGCCATAAGGGTAGCCTCTATTTCGATTTCCTCTTCCCCAAAAGGAGTGATATCGAGTTCAGCCAGTGGGTAATGAAACGCTTTGAGCATACGTTCTAAATCGCTCATTACGGTTTGCCGCTGTGAGGCGGGGGCAATAATGTGGATCACATGCGTAAGTTCGCTGGCTTGAGCGTCAATTGGGATACGGTTAATGGCATTAACAAAAGGGCGCAAGAGCGTATTAGCGGCTAACACAAAAAAGGTCGCCATGATGGCTTCTAAGATCAGGTCCGCGCCAGCGCTGGTGCCTATGGCAGCAGAAGCCCACAGCGTAGCCGCCGTGTTGATACCACGCACGCTGCCTTCTTCGCGCATAATTACCCCTGCACCTAAAAAGCCCACACCAGACACCACATAGGCCGCGACACGAATTGCCCCGTCATCTCCCCCGGTACGCATGGCCATATCGACAAAAATCGCTGCGCCTACCGCCACCAGCACATTCGTACGTAATCCGGCAGTACGTTGCCTAAATTGCCGTTCAAAACCAATAATGCCACCAAGGACAAAAGCGGTAAAAAGGCTGATAAAGCTATTGAGCAGCTCCATCAAGTTAACATTAATCAAAGCTTGCATAGTATAAGGGGATAGAAAAGCACAAGAGCGAGTGTAACTCGCTCTTGTGACACAAGGATCACACAAGAGGGTGAAAAGGTGATCCTTATGTTAGGTTAGACGGCGGGCATTTCTAATAGGATATTAGCAATATTAAAGTAGATTAATACACCTACACCGTCACAAATAGAAGTAATAAGTGGGGCACTGGCCGAAGCTGGATCAAGTTTGAAGCGTGTGAGCAAGAAAGGTAAAGACATACCAATTACACTACCGACAATCACAATGACAATCATTGTCAATGCCACTACCAGCGCAATGTCTGGACCACCGCGATAAAAGCCAATGATGGATACGGCCGCCGCCATACTTAAACCCAGTAGTAAGGCAACCGTGATTTCTTTGCCTAGCATCGAAAACCAATCGCGTGCTCGCACATCACCCGTAGCCAAAGCACGCACCATTAATGTGGCACTTTGCGAGCCGGCGTTACCACCACTATCTACCAATAATGGCAAGAAGAACACCAGGGCCACCATGCTTTCGATGAGCTCCTCAAAATGCGCAATACCCGCTCCGGAAAAAATGTTTCCAAAAACAAGAATCACCAACCAAAATACACGCATGCGGTACAGGACAGCAATGGACGCATCTTTTAAAGAAATATTTAGTCCGGAGCCAATGGTACTGACAGCACCCAAACGCATTTGGTCTTCGGTGCTTTCCTCGCGCGATACATCTAATGCATCGTCGTGGGTCACAATACCAACAATACGTTGTTTGTCATCGACAATGGGTAAAGCTAATAGGTCATAGCGCGCAATTTGGTTAGCGGCTTCACTTTGGTCTTCGTCCGCACGGGCATGCAGTACGTCTGTAACCATGATGTCACGTAAAACCGCATTGGGGTTAGCGAGCATGAGTTCACGCAAAGAGACAGTGCCCTTAAGATGACGCTGCTTATCGACAATATAAATTTGATAAATGGTTTCTGCATCAGGGGCTTCGAGACGAATGCGCTCTAAGGCTTGAGCAACGGTTAAATCATCATGCAGGCTGACGTAGGCAGACGTCATGATAGAACCAATCGTCCCTTCTTTATAACTGGCTAATGTGCGAATGTCTTCGCGTTCGGCATGTGCTAGGCCGGGTAAAATGCTTTGACGCTCTTCTTCTGACAAACGGTTATACAAGTCTGCACGCTCGTCATGCTCCATTTTTTCAAATAAAGCCGTTAGTTCTGAGCGGCTCATTAACTGCGCCATCTCCGATTGAATGCGCGGTGCCATATAGCCAAAAATAATAGATTGCTTATCATGTTGACAGCGGCGTAGCAGCTGCAAAGCCGCCTCGGCAGAAAGATGCCCTAAAACGCTAGCAATATCTGGGTAAGGTAGCGCATTCACAATGCCGCTAGCGGTTTTCCAATCATTGCGAGCTACCGCACTCTGTGTGGCATGGATGATGGTATCGAGTTCCATATCAGTATCCTATTAGAAATATATTGATTACTTAAATCAAAATAGAAAAAACTGATTGCAATAAAAGAAGGACGCAATTAGCCCTAGCGAATTTAATAATTAAAATCACTAAATAAAAAAGACAAATTGATCCCTGCGCAAAATTAATTGAAAAATTAATTACGCATAATGAGGATGTGATAAGGATAAAAGCAGGCCGCGGCCATCGCGCAAAGCTATGCCAAGATAAACACGAGCAGCCCCATTAAAGGGCATGTAACAAGTGAGTTGCGATGTGAAGAGGGCGAATACCCAATAGACACTGCGTCCTAAGCGGCTAGGACACAGTAAAGACGAGAGAACTGTGTCCTAGAATGCACAATGACCGATCAAAGATCGGCAACTTTCACCAGGATCGGTATCCACAGTCAGTTCTCCTTTTGTTGAAATCCAAAAAAGTATAACAGGGTTTTCACTAGGATAGCAACCCTGTTGTGAAAATAATGAATTAACGAGAAAAACAATTAGTGTAATAAAGCAAATGGTTTTTGGTTTCTTTTGTTTTTTGATTGGCGTAAAACCTGAAGTGATCTCTTAGGTAACTTTTTATATTTATACGTCGATGTCCAAGACCATCAATGATAACAAGACGCTTTTGCTGCTCAAGCTCTTGAACCAGAAAATTACTGGGGCACTCATCAGAGACCACGATGCCATGGCGAAGCATGACGGCAAAGCAACTCTGAATCATTCTTATGGCCTCCTGCGGAGTGGTTTTTTTGCACAGCATATGGTGGTTCAGGCTATAACTTGGTGAACCGTCGTGATTAAGCACTCGTTCTACCACTAAGCCAGAACCATGGTCTGTTTGCTCCCAACCTATGATACGTGGTACATGAAGCATGGCATCCTGATACTTACTGATTTTCTTATAGTAGTAATAGTCAAGACAATTTTGATTGCGATCATTTTTGAAATTACGAGTGGTTTTGACACATAAGCGTGGATTTAATGGATGTGTCCAGCAATCCCGCTCTGAGCCTTGACCTATTTTTTTTTTAAAATTAAGTTGAATCCTATTGTGCTTCCATGGTTAGGTAATCCCCCCATTAAACCGCAGTGAACCGACCCCAAGAAGTTGGACACTGATCCAACCTTTTGGGGTTTTTTCATGGCTAAATATAGTGCAGAACTTAAATTACAAATCACGCTAGAAGCGATTCAGAGTAAGACGTCTCTCATCTCATTAGCACGGAAATATAGTGCTGAATTTAAACAGCAAGTCCTAGCGCATATGGAGCAACATCAGCTCTCTTTACGAGAAACCGTTGCTTATTTTGATATTCGAGGCGGTGCGGGAGTCGTCAGTCGTTGGCGACGACTGTATGATTTAGAAGGTCTCATTGCTCTTGAATCTAAACCTAAAGGACGGCCACCAACGATGAGCACTTCATCCCGTAAAACCCCGAGCTCTTCTACCCTAACGTCAAGCCAAGAATTGACACAACTACGTAAAGAAAACGAGTATTTACGTGCGGAGAACGCGTACCTAAAAAAGCTCGATGCCTTACTTCAGCAAAAAGAGTTAGCGCAAAAAACGGGTCGGTTGCTCAAGAAAAAACGCAAATAGTTGCTGAGCTAAGGCACGCTTATCCTTTACATAGCTTACTGCGAATAGCCCAACTCTCGCGCAGTACGTTTTATTATCACCTCGCTAAACAACAGGTGGTTGATCCTTTACTGGATCTAAAGCAACGGATTCAAACGCTTTACCACCAACATAAAGGACGTTATGGCTACCGTCGTATCACCGCTGCACTGCGCCAAATGGGCGAGCCCGTAAATCATAAAAAAGTGCAACGACTGATGCAAACACTTGGCATCAAGTCCGTGGTTCGTCTAAAGAAATATCGTTCTTATCGAGGACACGAGGGACGTATCGCTCCCCATCTTTTACAACGTCAATTTAGTGCGGCACGCCCCAATCAAAAATGGGTAACGGACGTGACTGAATTTAACGTCGCAGGAGAAAAACTGTATTTATCTCCAATGATGGATTTATATAATGGCGAAATTATTGCCTATGAAATGAGCTCCCGCCCTGTACTGAGGTTCGTAGCGCAGATGGTGGAAAAAGCAAAAAAACGACTTAATGGATCTGAAAAACCACTTATTCACTCGGATCAAGGCTGGCACTATCAGCACAAAGTGTACCAACACTAAAAGGACTGAGTCCGGTCCAATACCGAATTCAGTCCTTAAGTGCCCAGTAAACTAAACCGTCCAACTAATGGGGGGCAGTTCATTTAGGGATGCAGCAAAATTGTTGTTGAAGTCGGAGGGTAACAGTGATCTTGTGTCGCCCATTGGCTACTTGCAGAGGCATGCAATTGAATTGTACTTAAAGTCGCTAATCTATATTTAGCACAGAAAGTACAATATAGAATTTGGCCAAGATTTTGATTTGGAGAACCCTGCCATTTCCATAAATGGAAAATGGAGGCCGTTCTCTAACACGCATAACCTATCTGATCTATACAAATATTTCAGGAAAGTATTTGATTCGCACGTTGGTTTGCTACCGAAGTCAACGGACTGGAGTATTTCTGATGATCTTGGAAAGCAAATTGATTTAGTCAGTGGGTACGATCCAAAAAGTACTTACTTCCGTTATCCAAAGGCAAGTAGTGACAGTCAAGATAAAAAGAAATCAACAGTTCAGTCAATGGATCTCGCATCTGCGCTAGCTGCAGCAAGCCGATCAGGTTCAAAACCCGTAAAATGTGCAGTCATGCTGGATTCGGAAGATAATATCGTCGTTGCATATAATTTAGATCCAGAGCCCATTGAAGACGTCCGAAAAGTACTGTCGGAAATAATGGAATATAATATGCACTGTGCCTTTCTTGGAGAGCTTACCAAGTGGTCTTAATCACACTTAAGCAATCAATCAATTTTGCGCCTTCGGCGCCGGACAGCCTACATTACGCTTCTCTTCATTGCGGCTGCTGGTTATTGAGGCGTTATATTCATAGGGAGATCGGACTTTGTCGTTAGATATCGCCTACAGCATAGAGGCTGATGATTACCTTGATCCTGACAGGGCCTATGATCTCTACTGGTCCGGATTGATTACAGATAAGAAGAAATTTCTATGCCCAGGGACCGATTGCTTTGCTCAGGTCACCTGCGCCAACTTGGACGAAGATGTTCAAGATATGAAGGTGGTTCCCCACTTCAGAGTTTACGGCTCACATAGTGAATTTTGCGAGATATTTAATAACGTACCACTCGATTTGCGCTATGAAGATGGCGTTTCTGTTAAGGAAGAACGACGCTCTGTTGACGAATCAGTCGTTGATGTATTTCTGTTAGAAAGGCCTGCTTCATATTACGATGAATCCAAAGCAAATAGATTTCCTAATCAAAAGCAAGTCAAGAAGTCACAATTCATAAAGCGCCCTAAAGATGCCATTCTCAGAGAGAATGGCAGCGTAGGAAATATATATTCAGTAAGATCAGTAGTAAGCCGCTACATACGTTACAAGAAAGACGGGTCATTAGACCACAGGCGAGTAAACATACAGGGACGAGACGTTCATTATAAAAGCATTTTCAAATGCATTTGGGAGCAGGACTTAGAGACCCTTCCAGATTATCCCGTTATCTATTATGGCTGGGCTTTTATTAATAGGTTGCCTTCTGGTTATGGATACCAGATCAAATTTAAGAAGAATTTCAAGAAAGCTGAAGAAGATTTCATTACTACCGTCATGATTGGCGATCGCTTGATTGATAGCTATAAGGTTAAAAAGCTCGTAACCACGCGCCTAGAAAAGATCATACAAAAAGAGAAACCAACTGCCTTCGTCTTCATCTATGGCAGGCCGGAAGAGAATATGTCTCAGAAAGGAGTTAAGTATGCCAACTTGCCCATTACAAATCTGGATATGATAGATATCAACTATGATTGCCCATTACCAACAGAATATAACAAATAACTGCAGCGGACGCCTTCGGCGCTCGCTGAGTTAGGCGTTAGAAGGCAAAGAGAGATCAGGAAAAATTCAATGTTAGTATGTGATAAATGTAGCGCGGGAATTAATGAGGGGTCGAAGTTCTGTCCACAATGTGGTGATCCGGTAACTGAAGAGGACAGAGTGACTATTCCTGTAACTGAGGGACAGGTGGCAAACGTTGAAATCTCTTTTGGTTATAGTTCATCACCAAATTTTAATAAAGCTATTGAGATATGCCAGAACCTTCCATCATATACGGCCACTGGCGAAGGAAAGCATGCACAATATAAAGTTAGTCTGCCCATTACGGAGGTTGAGCTAGTAATCACAGTTTTTGAATTAGTTGGTAGCTGGAAATCTTCTCAAATGCTTATAAATGGGCATGCAGCCACTAAAAAGGATTTAACTTATTATGGTGTTGGCTGTTATAGAAATCGCCAAAAAGCATACAAACCAGACCAATATTGCTTCGGAGAAAGAGAATATGATGCAAATATATGGGGCTGTAAAAGGCTTGGTATGCCGATCAATGAATGGGGCGGTGGTTGGCTGGATTATGGAAAATTCGACCGCTCAGGTGTCTGGCACTTTGACAAAAATAGAATTAAACATGAGCTCGAGCTATCGCTAAAAGAAAATGAGTTGTGTCCGGTTTTAGATCGAAAGAGAGTGTTAGAAACATTAGATAATCTTCCCGATAGCATAAATCCAAAAAAAGATACGAATTGGCAGTACAGAACAAGCTATGAGGAAGTTAACGGAGAGTATAAAGAAGTTGCCGTTGGGGTTAAGCCGGTTATCCGAAAAATAAACAAGTATATTCTCGGTGGCTACAATCCAGTCTGGGAGTCAGAAAAAAAACCAGAGGTTAAATCTCAATCGAATGTAATTGAAGTAAGTCTTTCTTCTAAAGAGAAGAAAAAAGGCTCATCTTCCGCAGCCTTGTGGGTTGTTGCAATTGTAGTTGTAATATTAATTATAGCAGTAATGTAATGTTGCCTTCTAACAAGCACATCAAAAATCGCTTCACTTCGTTGCGCTGGACCTCCCTGACGGTCGGCCTTTTATGCGGGCGTTATGCCCTTATTGGAAATTGGAATCTATGAAAATATCTAGAGTTGGATCTCCAGCCAATCACGGTCGGAGTCAAATTAATTTAAAGGATCCTAAAGTAAGCTGGAACAAAACTGAAAATTCCATTGATTTGAGAAGCACCTATGTAAGTGACTTTTCAACAGAGTCAAAGCACGATTACACCGTGCAAATTGATCTCGAATTAATTGCAAGTATAATTCGCCTACTTGGCGATAAACTACCAAACGAGATTCAAGAAATACTATCTACAAAGCTATCTCCTGTTCTAGGGAAATAATAAGATTGCAAAAGACTTGCATAGGCTCCATAGAAGAAGATGAGAAGCTAGCCAGCAAGGTATAACAAACACAGTCAGTGCGACATTTATTCCGGCGCCTTTTTATGCAGCCATTCGCGCGGCCCTCAGGGCAAACACCCGCTTTAATGGTGACCATTCTGTGTTAATGTCACGTAGCCATGGAGCTGAGTAAAACAGGGAACGAACTGCCAATGATCCATACGTTTGTACAGAAAGTAATCAGCACCCACAAAACAGGTGCAGCCACCGAACACTCATATCGTCCAGCCCTGCAAGAGTTGTTTGAAAGCCTGGGCAGCGAAATTACCGCCATTAACGAACCCAAACGGGTTGCCTGTGGTGCGCCGGACTTTATTATTCAGCGTGGCGATTTAGCAGTGGGGCATGTCGAAGCCAAGGATTTGCACGTCGGCCTGCGGGGTATGAAGGATGCCAACAAGGCACAGCAGGAACGCTACCGCAAAGCACT
>NZ_JASLIX010000095.1:0-7812 GCF_030152715.1 Paenalcaligenes sp. | reverse complement strand
TGGCTTGGGGCGCCCCGGTTGGCATATTGAATGCTCAGCCATGAGCCATGCCTTGTTGGGCATGCCCTTGGACATTCACGGTGGCGGACCAGATCTGAAATTCCCCCACCACGAAAACGAAATCGCCCAATCCGAGGGGGCGTTTGGTGGGGAAATGGCATCGATTTGGATGCATTGCGGACCACTTATGGTGGATGCGGACAAAATGTCTAAATCCTTAGGCAATTTCCGCACGATTCGCCAAACCATCGCCGCCGACGTGGCCGATAACCAAGCCACTTACGAAGCCAACCCACGCGAAGCGGAAATGCTGCGCTTTTTCATTGTGCGTAACCACTACCGCAGCACACAAAACTACGCACCCGATAACCTTTACGATGCCCAGCAAGCCATCGACAGGTTGTACCAGACCCTAGCCAACATCCCACCCGCCGCACAAAACGGCATTGATTGGGACAGCCCTTATGCTCAGCGTTTCCGTGACGCCATGAACGATGACTTCAACACGGCTGGGGCAGTCGCCGTGCTTTTTGATCTGGCCAGTCAGGCCAATAAGGACAAATCCGCGGCATTATCGGCTGAGCTTAAGGCATTGGGGGGGATACTAGGCTTATTGCAGCACGACCCCCAAACCTACTTACGCTCGCCCACCCGCTATTTGAAAACAGGGGCGCAAGCTTCATCCATCACCGATGCCCAAATCGAAGACCTAATCGCCCAACGCCATCAGGCCAAGCAAAACAAAGACTTTGCACAGGCCGATGCGATTCGCGAACAACTGCGCGCCCAGGGCATCGAGCTCGAGGACAAGCCCGGTGGGCTCACCCAGTGGCGTCGTGCTTAATACCGCAACAGATCAGGTGGTCGCACCCGCGTATTGGGAAAGAGCAAAAACCGAATTGATGAAAAATGATCGGATTCTGCGTAGAATAATCCCCCTATACGCTGATGATGCGCTAGGGTTACCGGCATCGCCGTTTGTCACCCTGGTGCGTGCTGTCTTATCGCGCCAAGCCAGCCGGCGCACCGCGCTAAGACAATGGCACCAGTTTGCGCGTCATCACGGGGAACAACCCAATCCAGAAAATATCGCTATACTTTCGTCTGCTTGCTTAGGTCAAATTGGTTTGCCTAGGCGTAAAGCAGAATATATTATTGGGATATCTCAACATTTTGTGGATGGCTATATTGATGTTTCGCGTTTACAGCACTTAGATAACGAAGCTGTAATCGAAACACTTTGTGCTATTCGTGGCGTCGGCCGCTGGACGGCCGAAATGTTTTTAATTTTTAACTTACGTCGTGCCGATGTTTTGCCACTGGATGATGCCGCTTTATTACAAGCCATCTCTACGCATTATTTCAGTGGCGAACC
Source organism: Paenalcaligenes sp. (assembly GCF_030152715.1). Lineage (NCBI taxonomy): Bacteria > Pseudomonadati > Pseudomonadota > Betaproteobacteria > Burkholderiales > Alcaligenaceae > Paenalcaligenes > Paenalcaligenes sp. Next base: position 6,437 of record NZ_JASLIX010000095.1, on the reverse strand, counting down.
GGTATCGCGTTTTGAAGCCCGCGAGGTTGCTCAGGCTTGGGCACCTTGGTGTACTGTGGCAACATGGCATTTATGGCGCAGCGTAGATGCTGTAGCTGTCCATTATTAATACGAGCTAAGACGACAATGCGAAATACTTTCCTAGAGTTCGAGCAACCCATTGCTGAACTCGAACAAAAAATAGACGAATTGCGATTTGTGCAGGCGGATTCCGCGGTAGATATTTCCGAAGAGGTCAGCCGTCTACAGCAAAAAAGTCAAACCTTGGCGCGTAGTATTTACGCTAAATTAACGCCTTGGCAAACGGCTTTGGTAGCACGCCATCCCCAGCGTCCTTACACCTTAGATTACGTGCGCGAAATCTTTACGGATTTTCACGAACTACACGGCGACCGCATGTATGCGGACGATAAAGCCATCGTAGGTGGGTTGGCTCGGTTTAACGGCACACCATGCATGGTCATTGGTCACCAAAAAGGCCGCGACACCAAAGAGCGTGCCAAACGTAATTTTGGCATGCCACGCCCCGAGGGCTACCGCAAAGCCTTACGCTTAATGCGCTTAGCCGAAAAATTCCAACTCCCTATTTTTACCTTTGTGGACACCCCCGGTGCGTACCCCGGCATCGGTGCCGAGGAACGCGGCCAGTCCGAAGCCATTGGGCATAACCTCTATGCCATGGCCGAACTCAAAGTCCCCATTATCTCCACCATTATTGGCGAGGGCGGCTCCGGCGGGGCATTAGCCATTGCCGTGGGCGATGTGGTGCTCATGCTGCAATACGCCACCTATGCGGTGATCTCCCCCGAGGGCTGTGCTTCGATTTTATGGCGCAGCGCCGACAAAGCCTCTACCGCTGCCGAAGCCTTAGCGATCACGGCTGACCGCCTAAAAGATCTGAATCTTATTGATCGTGTGGTTAACGAACCCATTGGCGGTGCCCATCGCGACCCCGCCACCATGGCACGCCAGCTAAGCCGAGCCCTAGCCGACGCCCTGCGTCAGGTATCGGGGTTATCCGTAGATCAATTACGTCAGCAACGTTTAGAGCGCTTGTTGTCTTATGGTCGTTACCAAGAGTCACGTGCCTAATCCTGGTTTTCCACCCCTTAGCACCTCTTTTCTTGAGCAGGTAGCCAACCCCTTGGTGCTATCTGCGTTGCAGCAGCTCACCCAACCGTTGGCAGCAGATGCATTTGCCGTCGCATGCAGCGGCGGGGTGGATTCTGCCATGCTGGCGTTACACGCGGTGGTATGGGCACGCAAGCAGGGTAAAACCCTGCATTTTTTTCATGTGCACCATGGCTTACAACAGCGGGCAGAGGGCTGGGTGGACCATGTCCATGAGCTCGCCTTGTTTTTCGGTGTGCCGTGCCACACCGTGCGCGTACAGGTGGACCTAACCCAGGGCGATGGCCTGGAATCCGCCGCACGCACCGCACGCTACCAGGCTTTTACACAGCTTAGCCAGCTTACTGGTGTCAAGCATATATTCTTAGGTCACCATCTGGATGATCAGGCCGAAACCGTATTGCTGCGCCTACTGCGGGGGGCGGGGGTTACCGGCATGGGCGCCATGGCACCCCTGATGCAAAGGGACGGCATCCATTATTTACGCCCCTTGCTTACCATCCCCCGTGCTAAGCTGATCGCTGTGGCAGAGCAATTTGCCGCGCAAAGCCAGTGGAAACCCGTGTGGGACCCAACCAATCTTCAGGACGACTACACGCGCGGGGCGCTGCGGGACCGGATTGTGCCGCACTTAAATGAACGGTGGCGCGGCTGGCAGCACGTATTAAGCCGCCATGCTCAACAAAGCCAAGAAATCGCCGAGCTCTTAGACGAAATCGCCGAAGACGATTTGGCAACGCTAGATGTGGACGCCGCCAGCCAAAGCTTTGATCTAGCACGGTGGCGCCAGCTCAAACCCACCCGCCAAGCCCTGGTACTGCGCCATTGGCTAGCCAAACAAGGGCAAAAAATGCCCACCCAAGCACGGTTAAATGATATGTTACGGCAGCTGCGTGAACTGCATGCGCTGGGCTTTGACCGCCAAATGCGCATTAAACATGGCGACGTCTATGTATGCTGTCGCCGCGGCCGCGTGTTTTTACATTTTGATACTAGCGTATCGTAGCCAAATAAAATAGTATTTTTTTTCGTGGCGTGAGCCATTTTATTTCAGTCAGTAATTATTATGTCCTTGATCGTACAAAAATATGGCGGCACATCGATGGGCTCGGTAGAGCGTATCAAAAATGTAGCGCGCCGAGTCGCCAAATGGCACAAAGCTGGACATCAGGTTGTAGTGGTTCCTTCTGCTATGTCTGGCGAAACCAACCGTTTGCTAGGCTTAGCAAAAGATATCTCCGCACATCCTAACTTGCGAGAGCAAGACATGCTCGCTGCCACGGGTGAACAAGCCAGTAGCGCACTATTAGCCATGGCATTGATCGAGCTTGGCGTGCCCGCTCGTAGCTATGCCGGTTGGCAAGTGCCAGTGAACACCGACTCCTCGTATACCAAAGCACGCATTAAATCCATTGATCCCACCCGAGTACAAGCCGATTTAGACGCTGGCCGCGTGGTGATTGTGACTGGTTTTCAGGGGGTTGATGACAAAGGCCACATCACCACCCTAGGGCGTGGTGGCTCGGACACCTCGGCCGTGGCCATGGCCGCCGCGCTAAACGCCGATGAATGCTTAATTTTTACCGACGTGGATGGGGTCTATACCACCGACCCACGCGTGGTCCCCGAAGCCCGTCGCATGCGCGTGATTTCCTTCGAGGAAATGCTAGAGCTCGCCTCTTTGGGCTCCAAAATTCTACAAATCCGCTCTGTGGAGTTTGCCGGTAAATACCGGGTCCCCGTACGCGTTTTATCATCTTTAACTGATCCGGATATGCCCATCGACGAGGAAGACTCCTCGGGCACGTTGATTACCTTCGAGGAAGACACAAAAATGGAAGCTGCTGTTGTTTCTGGTATTGCTTTTAGCCGTGACGAGGCCAAATTCACTTTGCGTGCCGTACCCGACACCCCCGGTGTGGCGTATTCGATCCTAGGCCCCATTGCCGAAGCCAATATCGATGTGGATATGATCTTACAAAACCTATCGGTACAGGGCACAACGGACTTTTCCTTTACGGTAAACCGTGCAGATGCCGAGCGCACCCAAGAGATCCTAGAAAAACAAATCGGCCCAGCCATCGGTGCAGGCGAAATTGTAGCGGACTCTAAAGTATGTAAAGTCTCTATCGTGGGGATTGGCATGCGCAGCCATGCGGGTGTAGCCAGCACCATGTTCCGCGCCTTGGCCGAAGAGGGCATCAATATCCAAATGATCAGCACCAGCGAAATCAAAACCTCTGTCATTATTGATGACAAATACATGGAGCTCGCTGTGCGCACTTTGCACCGCGTTTTTGAGCTAGACCAAGAGAAAAACTAAAGTCAGCTAGGGGCTAGCTTTTTTATTTAAAGTTATGCTATAGTTATGACTTTACGGAGATGTGGCCGAGAGGTTGAAGGTACTCCCCTGCTAAGGGAGCATGCGGCTTATACCCGCATCGAGGGTTCGAATCCCTCCATCTCCGCCAGATTTAAAAAGCCCTTGATTCATTTCAAGGGCTTTTTTTTTGCCTTTTTGAAATATTGCCCCGATAGTGCAACATTTTTAGCTTATATTCAAACAAATCTTTTAATTAGCGGTAGAATTGTTAGGGATTTATCAATATAAGATCACTACTTATGATCTTTTTAGTTTGAGTGCTAGTTAATAGATATCGAGATATCCTTATCTAAAGAGGCTTAGGAAAAATCTAGAAACAACGATTTACGTATATACCTCACTTAGTAGTTTAATTAACGTTAGAATTGATGGCTAATTTGAAAACAAGGGGGAGTACTCTCTCTAATAACAGAGGGCTGCCGAGAAAGCTGCCTATTTATAATAAACACCACACCTAAAAAGCATGCTTTTACTATTAACCATACAATTAGCCATTATTGGTTTAGGTTACGTAGGCTTACCTTTAGCTGTCGAGTTTGGTAAAAAACGGTGTGTCATGGGGTTTGATATTAATCAATCACACATTGATGCTTTAAAAGCAGGGCATGGCATTACCCTAGAGGTTTCTGATAAAGAACGAGCCCAAGCTACAGCACTGACCTTTACCCATCGCCTAGAAGATTTAAAAGATTGCAATGTCTATATTGTTACTGTCCCCACCCTCATCAACGAACACAAGCAGCCCGAACGTATTAACCCTGGTGACAAAGAACACCGCGTTACTAACATCAAAAAATTCACCGCTGGGTCTACCCCTGAAACCGATGCTGTGGTCGATGCCTTGTATAACGAAATCATTATCGTTTGATTAAGTAGTGGAATACATATGACAACACCTAAGGCTTTATCTATTAGCCCCTATGCCGAGCTGCAAGCTGCCCTTAAAAGAACACCTAAAACCTGGCTAGTCACTGGCGTAGCTGGCTTTATTGGTTCTAATTTATTAGAAACCTTGCTTAAGCTCGATCAAACGGTGGTTGGTTTAGATAACTTTGCTACCGGGCATCAGCATAATTTAGATGAGGTGCAGGGTTTAGTATCGACCGAGCAGTGGGCGCGTTTTTCTTTTATTGAAGGCGATATCCGCAACCTAGAAGATTGCCAACAAGTCTGCGAAGGCGTGGATTACGTGCTACACCAAGCCGCCCTTGGCTCGGTGCCGCGCTCTATTGATGACCCCATAACCACCAACAGCGCCAATATTACCGGCTTTTTAAACATGCTAGTGGCCGCACGCGATGCCAAGGTGCAAAGCTTTACCTATGCGGCCAGCAGCTCTACCTATGGCGACCACGAAGCCCTGCCCAAAGTGGAAGCCAACATAGGCAACCCCCTAAGCCCCTATGCCGTTACCAAATACGTGAACGAGCTATACGCCGATGTGTTCGCCCGCACCTATGGCTTTAACTGCATTGGCCTGCGCTACTTTAACGTGTTTGGCAAACGGCAAGATCCAAATGGCGCCTATGCGGCGGTTATCCCTAAGTGGACGGCAGCCATGATAAAAAACGAAGACGTATTCATTAATGGCGATGGTGAAACCAGCCGCGATTTCTGCTTTGTGGAAAACGCCGTACAGGCCAACATACTGGCAGCCACCACAGAAGACCCAAAGGCCAAAAACCAGGTATACAACGTGGCCGTGGGGGATAGAACCACCCTAAACGATTTATTCCACGCCATACAAAACGCACTGGCAGAAAACGGCGTGAACTATGAAAAACAAGCCGTGTACCGCGATTTTAGGCCAGGGGATGTACGCCACAGCCAAGCGGATGTGAGCAAAGCAAAAACGCTATTGGGCTATGCGCCGGAATACAGAATTATGGAAGGCATTGCGAAGGCGATGCCGTGGTATGTGCGTTTCTTAAAATGATGGATCAACTAAAAACATTGCTGGCACGCTTCAAAAAAAGCAAAGATGGCAAAGTGCTCGCCAGCAACTTTGGCTATTTGATGCTGCTGCAAATAGCAGGATATGTATTCCCACTAATTACTATTCCTTACCTAGCAAGGGTAATTGGCGTAGATGGCTTTGGTAAAATAGCCTTTGCCGCTGCAGTAATGGTGTGGTTTCAAACCGTATCCGATTGGGGGTTTAACTACACCGCCACCCGAGATGTTGCCCGCAACAGAGACAACCTAGAAAAAGTATCTGAAATATTCTCAAACGTACTTTGGGCAAGAATATGCCTTGCCGCCATATCCTTTGCTTTGCTTTACGCGCTAATAGCCACAGTACCGTATTTCAATGAGAACAAAGACATTCTGCTAATCACCTTCTTGCTTGTACCCGGCCACATCCTGTTTCCAGACTGGTTTTTTCAAGCCATGGAACGAATGAAATACATTACCTATTTCAACCTATTTACCAAGGCGCTGTTTACTGTGCTTGTTTTTGTGTTTGTAACTGAAAAAGAACACTACATTATTCCGCCCTTGCTTACTTCGCTTGGGTTTGTGTTCAGTGGCGCAGGGGCCATGTACTTAATTTTAGGGAAATGGGGTGTAAGGCTAAAACGCCCGCAATATAAAGAGATCACAGCCACCATCAAAAGCAGCACTGATGTGTTTATAAACAACATAATGCCGAATTTATACAACAGCTTTTCGGTCGTGTTACTAGGCTTTATGGGCGGAAGCATAGCTAATGGCTTATTAGATGCAGGTGGAAAATTCATAAACATTGCTCAACAATTTATGAATATCATATCGCGTGTTTTCTTCCCATTTTTATCCAGAAAAATAGACCAACACCACTTATATGCACGGGGGAGCCTGGCGTTGGCCGCGCTGGGAAGCTTAGTACTGTTCTTATCTGCTCCGTTAGTTATTAAGCTTTTTTTCACAGAAGAATTTTATG
>NZ_JASLIX010000047.1:0-3990 GCF_030152715.1 Paenalcaligenes sp. | reverse complement strand
CCGCCGATATTATAGGTTTCACCAATAGCCCCACAGGTAGCGACTTTGACTAAGGCGCGGGCGTGGTCTTCGACATAAAGCCAGTCGCGAATCTGCTGGCCGTTACCATACACCGGCAGTGGTTTGCCTGCCAATGCGCTCAGAATCATATGGGGAATCAGCTTTTCGGGGAAATGATATGGCCCATAGTTATTCGAGCAGTTCGTAATCACCACCGGTAGCCCATAAGTACGATACCAAGCGCGCACTAAATGATCCGAGCTGGCTTTAGAGGCCGAATACGGAGAGCTAGGAGCATAGGGGGTGGTTTCGGTAAATAAATCGTCGGTACCGTCTAAATCGCCGTAGACCTCATCGGTAGACACATGATGAAAACGGAACGCGGTTTTCTCTGTTTCGGGTAACTGTGTCCAGTAATCTCGTGCGGCTTCTAAAAGCGTATAGGTCCCTACAATATTGGTTTGAATAAACGCACCGGGCCCTGTAATCGATCGATCCACGTGCGATTCGGCCGCTAAATGCATGACGGTCGTGGGCTTAAATTCTGAAAAAATACGTGCCACCGCTTGGGCATCGCAAATGTCATGGTGATAAAAGGTATAGCGATCGGCGTCTTTGGCGTGTGCTAAAGACGCCACATTGCCCGCGTAGGTGAGTTTATCTAGATTAGCGACATGAAAAGTCGTGTGATCGATTAAATGACGGATGACTGCAGATCCAATAAAACCTGCTCCTCCAGTTACAAGGATACGCATATGCTTTCCAATTGGCATAGGTGGGTAAATCACTTAAATTGGTTAGTTAAATAGCTTTTCAGGCTCATAGCTGCTTGATCTTTGGCAGATAGGATTGGATCGCCTGTAAAAGGCCAGTCAATATTTAAATCAGGGTCATTCCAAGCAATAGTGACCTCAAACTGTGGGGCATAATAATCCGTGGTTTTATATAAAAACTCGGCGCTCTCGGACAGCACCAAAAAACCATGTGCAAAACCTTCGGGCACCCAGAGCTGGTGTTTGTTTTCTGCTGATAAATATGTTCCTACCCATTGGCCACAGGTAGGCGAATCCGGGCGAATATCCACCGCTACATCAAAAACTTCTCCCTGTATCACGCGTATTAGTTTGCCCTGAGGCTGTTGAGTTTGAAAGTGCAGCCCGCGTAATACGTGTTGAACAGATTTAGAATGGTTGTCTTGTACAAACTTAACTGTACGGCCAATCGCTGCTTCGAATAGGCGGTGATTAAAACTTTCAAAAAAGAAGCCTCGTTTGTCATTGAACACTTTGGGCTCAATCAGGAATACTTCGGGAATAGCTAGGGCTGTTGCTTTCACTTCAATAACCCCATTAAATACTGTCCATAGCTATTTTTAGCCAGTGGTGTGGCTAAGCGTTGTAGCTGTTCGGCATCGATCCAGCCCTGACGGTAAGCGATTTCTTCTGGACAGGATATTTTTAGCCCTTGACGATTTTCAATGGTGGCAATGAACTGGCTCGCTTCTAGTAAGGATTCCGGGGTACCCGTATCGAGCCAAGCATAGCCTCGCCCCATAATCTCGACATGAAGTTGGTTTTGGGCAAGGTATAGTTTATTTAAGTCGGTAATTTCTAATTCACCGCGTGCTGAAGGTTTCAGATCCCGTACTAAATCCACTGCCTGATTATCATAAAAATATAACCCCATGACGGCATAATTAGATTTAGGTTGTGTGGGTTTTTCCTCTAGGGATAAGACTTTTCCTGTGGGGGTGAACTCTACTACGCCATAACGTTCAGGGTCATGGACGTGGTAGGCAAACACCGTGGCACCGATCTGTCGCTGGCAGGTGCTTTGTAATAGCTTATGAAAATGATGGCCATAGAAAATATTATCACCCAGCACTAATACAGAGGGGTGATTACCGACAAAGTCTGCCCCAATCATATAGGCTTGGGCCAAGCCATCGGGGCTTGGCTGCACGGCGTAGGATAAATTTAAACCCCATTGTGAGCCATCACCAAGCAGTTGCTCAAACCGCAGTATGTCTTGAGGTGTGGAAATCACTAAAATATCGCGTATACCCGCTAACATTAGCGTAGAAAGCGGATAGTAAATCATGGGTTTATCGTAAATAGGTAAAAGCTGTTTATTAATCGCTAGTGTGACAGGATGTAGTCGTGTATTAGATCCGCCAGCTAAAAGGATACCTTTGTGACCCATTGTGTTTAAAGCTTTGTAATAGGAGGTTAAAGCTGTGCAAATAGAGCTAATTGCGCTACGGCACGCCGTACATGAGTTTGCCAGTGAGGCAACTGTAAGTCTAGCTGCCCCTGTAATAAGCTGCTATTTAAATGAGAAAAAGCAGGGCGTGTGGCAGGGGTGGGGTAGTCTGATGAGGGGATGGCCAAAACATTGTCAGGCTGTACGCGGGGGCGCATACCATGCACAATCATCTGTTGCACAATGTAGCGAGCAAAGCCATGCCAACTGGTTTGCCCAGCGGCCGTCAGGTGATACAACCCCGAAGGCATCTGCCCGTGGCGGTGTGCCCAAATAGCCAGAGCGGTTACATCTGCGATCAGCTCGGCCGAAGTCGGTGCCCCAAACTGGTCGTCTACCACAGTAAGCTGTTCGCGCTGCATGGCTAAACGCATCATCGTGCGCAAAAAGTTATTACCGTGCCCAGCAAATACCCAGCTGGTTCTAAAAATTAACTGCTCACAGCCGCTGTGGCGCAGGGCGATTTCCCCGTCCAGTTTGGTTTGACCATAGACGTTTTGTGGATTGGGTTGGTCTTTTTCGGTATAGGGCGTAGTTTGTTTACCATCAAAGACATAATCGGTGGAATAATGCACCACTAGGGCATGATTTTTAGAAGCAAACCGCCCAATACAGCCAATGGCTTCGGCGTTGATACGCTGCGCGGTGGCTTGGTCGGATTCTGCTTTGTCCACAGCAGTATATGCGGCGGCATTCACGATGACGCTGGGTTGAATCTGCGCCAACGTAGTATGTAATGCCTTTATATTTAATAAATCAGCGCGGTCACGACCTAGCGCCGTTACTTGCCCTAGAACAGATAAGCTACGTTGTAATTCTGTACCAATCTGTCCGTCTTTACCTAAAATTAAAATATGCTGCATTCATACATTATATGGCTCTAGCAGCGAGCCGGTTGGCTCGCTGCGAACAAATAAGAATTATTTCATGCCAAGGGCTTTTAAGCATTGTGCCAAAGAGCGTTGCGCGGTTTCTTGATACATGCTTTGTTCATCGATGACAGCACAGCCTAGATCGCGCTCAAAGCGCGCTTGGTTAGAAAGCTGTTTGTATTCAGTGGTGCGATTGTCGCCCAGATTGGATTGAAAAATCCCCGCGGCACTGACGGGCAAAAAGTCTTCGTACACAATAGGGTCTAGTTGCACGTCGCCATTTTCAACAAGCTGGGCAATGGAGGTGTCAGCGGAGTATTGACCGGCTTTGGCTAAACCTTGTTCCGTTGGGGTGTAATGAAAATACGCTAAATCTTGCTGGAACAGACTGAATAAATCATCGGGGAAAGCCTGAAAGTGATGTTCTAGGGTAGCGTAATACTGCTGAGCATTGGCTTCGGTGGGAGCGCCGCCCATATCGTTGCGTGTGGCGGCTAGCAGTTGGTCATATAGCTCGCGCCCTTTGGTGGTAAGCGCGGCACCGCGCTGTTCAATTTCCCCAAAACGGGCGGTGTGACTGCCACGCTCGTGGCCGTGTTGGTCAGTAAAGCGTACGGCTTCTTCTAGGGCTTTAAAGCTGGTTTGGCGCAATAAAATGGGGTGTTGGCGGCGGGGTGGGCCTTCGATAACGGCTTTGGGCTGGATACCCCGTTGGGGCATTTGGTGTTGTACGGCATCAATATCCAGAGTGCGAGGCGTCAGGTGATTAATATGCGGGCCTTTAAATGCAACCACGTCGGCGATTAAGCGATGTTGGTCATGTAGCGCGTCGTATTGTGAGCTAGTTACGGTGGCG
>NZ_JASLIX010000023.1:0-2501 GCF_030152715.1 Paenalcaligenes sp. | reverse complement strand
TATGGCTTGGGGAGCACCACTTGGGAAGTCATGTGGCGTGTGGTATTGCCTTTTACAAAAAATGGCGTGATCGGAGGCATTATGTTAGGTTTGGGTCGGGCTTTAGGGGAAACCATGGCCGTGACCTTTGTGATTGGTAATGCCTTTAATCTTCCCAATTCGATTTTTGCTCCCTCTAACTCTATTGCATCGGCACTGGCCAACGAGTTTAACGAAGCGGGTGGCATGCAAAAAGCCGCTTTACTAGAATTAGGCTTAATTCTGTTTTTAATCACCACGGTAGTATTGGCTGTTTCTAAAGTCTTGCTATTACGTTTAGCTAAAAACGAGGGTGCTCAATCCTAAGCAGCAACACTATGCAAAATACAACGACTTCTGTACTGAACCCGGATAATCCTCTCTATAAACGCCGCAACCGCTTTAACCGGCTCATGCTGACTTTGTCTGCGATTGCTTTGGTTTTTGGTTTGTTTTGGCTGTTTTGGATCATTATTACTTTACTAGTTAAAGGGGCATCGGCCTTATCCTTTACACTGCTCACACAGCCCACCCCACCCCCTGGTGTGGAGGGGGGGTTATTAAACGCCATTTTAGGTAGCTTTATGATGGCGGGCATGGGGACCTTGATCGGGACGCCGATAGGGATTTTAGCCGGCACCTATTTGGCCGAGTTCGGTCAGCGCGGTTGGTTGGCACCAGCGACTCGATTCCTAAATGATGTGTTGCTATCAGCACCATCGATTGTGATTGGTTTATTTATTTATGCGATCCACGTTGCCCAGTTTGGGCACTACTCGGGTTGGGCGGGTTCGTTAGCCTTGGCGATTTTAGTGATCCCAGTGGTGGTGCGCTCTACGGATAATATGCTGCAATTAGTGCCAAATAGTTTACGTGAGGCTGCTGCGGCGCTGGGCTGCCCACAATGGCGTATTGTGATGTTTATCAGTTATCGTGCCGCGCGCTCTGGCATTATTACGGGTGTGTTATTAGCCGTAGCTCGTATATCGGGCGAGACCGCGCCCTTGCTCTTTACCGCATTAAACAACCAGTTTATGTCGTTAAATATGAACGGGCCGTTGGCGAACTTGCCAGTGGTGATTTTCCAATATGCAGCAAGCCCCTTCGAGGATTGGAACCGTCTCGCTTGGGCAGGTGCCGTATTGATCACTTTGTTTGTGTTGGGCATCAATATTTTGGCTCGCACCTTATTCCGTAACAAATAACGCCTCGCCTTTTTTCGATTAAATGATGACTATGCAAAGCAACTCTACAACTGAACGTATTAAGCTCGAAGTAAAAAATTTAAATTTTTACTACGGCAACTTCCATGCCATTAAAGACGTCAATATGAGCATCAAGGAAAACAAGGTGACGGCATTTATTGGCCCATCGGGATGTGGTAAATCCACCTTGTTGCGTACTTTTAACCGCATGTTTGAACTCTATCCTGGGCAGCGAGCCGAGGGGGAAATCCTGCTGGATGGAGAAAATTTATTAACCTCTAACTTAGATATTTCATTATTACGCGCTAAAGTTGGCATGGTTTTCCAAAAACCGACGCCGTTCCCAATGAGCATTTATGACAATATTGCTTTTGGGGTGCGCTTATTTGAAAAGCTAAGCAAAGGGGAAATGGACGAGCGGGTAGAGTGGGCGCTGACTAAAGCGGCCTTGTGGGATGAGGTCAAAGATAAGCTCAAACAAAACGGTAATGGATTATCGGGTGGTCAGCAGCAGCGCTTGTGTATTGCTCGCGGCGTTGCGATTAAACCAGAGGTATTGTTATTGGATGAGCCAACCTCGGCATTGGACCCCATTTCTACAGCGAAAATCGAAGAGCTCATTACGGAGCTAAAAAACGATTATACTGTGTTAATTGTGACGCATAATATGCAACAGGCTGCCCGCTGCTCAGATTACACCGCTTATATGTATTTGGGCGAGCTTATGGAGTTTGGTGAAACGGACCAGATTTTCGTGAAGCCCGCACGCAAAGAAACCGAAGACTACATCACTGGACGCTTTGGTTAATCGATTTGCGAACTATTCTTAAAGCAGCCTACGGGCTGCTTTTTTTATTAAGGAGACAATTCATGTTGAATCAGGTAGACGCTGTGATGAAAAACCTAGCACCCCAAGGCGAATTACGCATTGCGCTAAATTACGGCAATACAGCACTTGCACAACGTGGTAAAGATGGTGTTCCTTTAGGGGTAACGGCAGACCTTGCCAGAGAACTCGCTCGTCGCCTTGGCGTGGTGCCCCGTTTTATTAGTTATGACGCTGCAGCAAAAGTAGCGGCCGCTGTGGAGGAAAATGCTTGGGATATCGCATTTATGGCGATCGATCCTAAACGCGCAGAGAAAATCGATTTCACCGAAGCCTACGTACTGATAGAGGGAACCTATATGGTTAAAGACACGGCACCGTGGTTGCAGGTGGAAGAGCTAGATCGAGAGGGGGTGCGTATTGCGGTTGGCCAGGGCGCGGCTTATGATTTG
>NZ_JASLIX010000077.1:0-2527 GCF_030152715.1 Paenalcaligenes sp. | reverse complement strand
TGGCGATTCAAAATGGCCAAAAGCTAATGAACGAAGAGGGGACGGAGGTGTATTTGAATACGCCCGAGGCGGTAGAAGCGCTTACTTTCTTCCGTGATTTAGCGACTAAATATCAAGTTAGCCCTAAGGGGACCATCGAATGGGGCACCTTGCGTCAGGCTTTTGTCCAAGGGCAAACCGCGATGATGTGGCACACCACTGGTAATCTAACCGCGGTTAAAAAAGAGGCTGGTTTTGATTTTGGTGTGGCCATGCTGCCAGGTAAAAAGCAGCAGGCATCACCAACAGGTGGTGGTAATTTTTATTTGTTTAAAGGGGCTGACGAGGCGCAAAAGCAGGCAGCGTTAGACTTTATGCGTTGGATGACGGCTCCGCAACGTGCAGCCCAATGGTCTATTGCAACGGGTTATGTGGCGACGAGCCCTGCGGCTTATGATACGCCAGAATTAAAAACCTATGGGCAAGATTTCCCTCAGGCCCTCGTTGCACGCGATCAGTTAGAGGTGGCGGTACCGGAGTTTGCTACTTATGAAACCGCTCGTGTGCGCGAGTTAGTCTCTAATGCGGTGCAAGCAGCGATTACAGAAAGCAAGAGCCCACAAGCTGCTTTAGATGAGGCTCAGCAGGCAGCGCAACGCTTGTTGCGAGATTATCAATAATTAAGAGTAGTACGGGTTATGGCTAGCTCATCACGGATACAGGGGCAACAAACGCTTTATGCTTGGCTCATGTTGACCCCTTTGGTGGTTTTAATTAGTTTGTTTGCGTTGATTCCCACTGTACAGACCGTGTGGGCTAGTCTGCTTAGTAAAGGGAGCTCACGACGAGCGCCACAGTTTGTAGGGCTAGAAAACTATCAGGATTTATTGGCTGATCCGGTGTTTTGGCAGGTGCTTAGTAACAATTTTTGGTATGCCGTGACAACCATTCCCATATCCATGGCTTTGGCCTTATTGATGGCATTATGGGCTAACCAGTCCATGCGTTTGCGTGCTGTGGTGCGCAGTGCTTATTTCACGCCCACTATGCTACCCATGATTGCGGCGGCTAATCTCTGGTTGTTTTTTTATACCCCTGGTCTTGGGGTACTGGATCGGATGACCGCTTTGTTTGGTATGGAAAGCACAAACTGGTTAGGTCAACCCGAAACCGCACTATGGGCTGTGGTCGTGGTTACGATTTGGAAAGAAGCCGGCTTTTTTATGATCTTTTATTTGGCGGCTTTACAAGCCATTGCTCCAGAGTTAAAAGACGCGGCACGGCTAGAGGGCGCCTCGCGTTGGCAATATGGGCGCCGTGTTTTATGGCCCTTATTGATGCCGACAACGTTATTTATTTTGATTAATGCGTTGATTAATTCAGTAAAGCTGATTGATCATTTATTTATTCTGACTAAGGGCGGACCAAACAATGCGTCTAAGCTAGTGCTGTATTGGATATGGGAAATGGCCTTTGCATACATGGATAAACCCAGCGCGGCGGTTATGACCGTGCTATTGGTCGTGTTGCTGGCAATAGTGGCGGTTTTGCAGTTCCGTTTCATTGAGCGCCGAGCGCATTACCAATAAGAGGGTGCTATGAAGACATCAGTCACGGTAACAGGTGTACGACCCAGAGCATGGGGAGCGTTTATCGATCAGATGGGCGCTTGGTTATTAGCCTTTTTGTGGATAGCTCCCCTTTTTTTTGCTGTGTGGGCAGCGCTTAGAATGCCAGAGGCCGCATTACAGTGGGACTGGCGCCAAGGTTGGAGCCTTAGCAATTTTAAAACGGCTTGGCAGCAAGCGCCTTGGTTGCAGTATTTGTTTAATACCACGGTATTAGTCGGGGTGATTTTAGTCGGACAGTTTGTCCTGTGCACCTTGGCGGCTTTTGCTTTTGCGCGGTTTAGTTTTAGGGGACGTGATCTATTATTTAGCATTATTTTATTGCAGCTTTTTATTTTGCCTGAGGTTTTGATCGTAGAAAACTATGCAATGGTTTCTCGGTTAGGCTTGGTGGATACCATTTTGGGTATGGGACTGCCGTATATGGCCAGTGCTTTTGGGGTGTTTTTATTACGCCAGCACTTTAAACAGATACCCCGTGAGCTTGAGGATGCAGCGCGTGTAGAAGGCTGTGGCTGGTTTGGGGTACTTTGGCATGTATATGTACCTTTAGCTAAACCCATTTATGTAGCATATGCGTTGGTATCGGTGTCGACACATTGGAATAACTTCTTATGGCCTTTAGTAATGAGTAGTTCTCATCATACACGTCCGTTAACAGTGGGCTTGTCCTTATTTGGTGCTCCTGAAAGCGGGGTTAGCATTGCATTGATTAGTGCGGCCACATTGATGATGATTGCGCCATTGCTGATAGGTTTTCTATTATTTCAACGTCATTTTATTCAGGCGTTTTTACGAGCGGGCATACGTTAATCCATGAAAATCCTTCATTTTTCTGATCTACATGTGGTCCCGGCTGGGCAGCGTTTGTTTGGTTTAGACCCTGTTTTGCAGTTGCGAAATTTAATTGAGCACGCGTG
>NZ_JASLIX010000082.1:0-4472 GCF_030152715.1 Paenalcaligenes sp. | reverse complement strand
TGGGAAGAATGCCTTTGGAAAGCGCGTGTACTAGGCACCCCTATTTCCTATGAGGAATAAGTATGCATAAGCGCTCCCCTGACTTTTGCTTAATTGAAACTATGCGTTTAGAGCGTACTGGGCAAGTTCTACGTCTAGCGTTGCATTTACAACGACTACGGCGCTCTGCGCAACAATTGGGGTTTAGCTATGAGCATAAAGCTATTCTACAAGCCTTAGCCCCCTCGATGCGGCGTCGCTACCACTCAGCCCAGCGCTTACGTCTTAGTCTGGCTTATAACGGTGCCATCTCTATACAACAGGCACCTCTTACCCCCACGGCAACGCCTGTGCTCCTGCACTTGTCTCCTTTTTCAGCGCAGCCCCAGCCCCTCTTACGTCATAAAACGGATGCGCGTCACCACTGGCACACAGGGGAGCAATTCCTTGCCCAACACCCAAACTATTTTGATGTCATCTATTACGATCAACACGGCTATTTAACCGAAGGGACACGTACGAATATATATCTATGGACAAATGGGCAATGGGTAACACCACCCGCCACCCAAGACTTATTAGCCGGCGTACAACGGCAATATCTCATCAATAAAGGCTGGGTACAAGAACAACCCATTCACTACCAACAGCTTCTGCCCTCTAGCCGATTACGCGTTTCTAATGCTCTGCGTGGCTGGCTAGATGCTACCCTTTACTAAAAAAGAAGATAATCAAGCGCTGCCTGTGCTGCCGCAAACCCCATCGGGGCCGTTACGGTTACACTCGACCCATACCCCGCGCAGGATAAGCCTTGGGGTGTCATGATCTGATTCTGCCACGCGGCAGGCATCACGGCATTCTCCTCTACCCACAATACATCTACCCCCATTTTAGGGATACGTGTTTTGGCGGTGACCTTTTCGGCTTTGACCCTAGCAAAACCATGCTCCTTACGTAAGCGCGAACGCAGCTTTGCTAGCATGGCATCATGCGTAGCCTGAGACAAGTCTCCTCGTTTTAACGCTAAAGGATTACGCTTTCCGCCCGCTGCTCCACAAACTATCAGTTTAATTTTTTGTTTTTTCGCCGCTAGTATCATAGCAATTTTGGCATCGGCCTGATCCGTACAGTCAACCAATACATCAGGCGAGCGCTGCAAATAATCATAAATATTAGCCGCTTCAACAAAATCATCAATAAGCTCCACCTGACAATGAGGATGGATGTCCAAAATACGCTGCCGCATGGCTTCGATTTTAGATTGTCCTATTGTGGAACCTAAGGCTGGTAACTGCCGATTAATATTCGACTCACTGATGTGATCCATGTCGATAAGCGTAAGACGCCCCACTCCGCTACGCGCCAAAGCCTCCACACACCAGCTCCCTACCCCACCAATGCCCGCCACCATGACATGAGCGGCCAGCAAATCACTTAATCGTCCTTCTCCGTATAAGCGATTTAATCCACCAAAACGTCGCTCCAGCTGTTCTTGCTGCACCACTATATATTCCTTATATGATTTCGCTAATGCTTAATCCTAAGTTTATACTTTAGGTAATAAGCACATAGCACACAAACACATCAAATACGCTATGTTAATCTTTTTGACTTAACGCTGTATCGCAATGACCGTTTTTACCTCGCCACCTGCTGCACACCATTTTAAAAAACTCACGCCAACGGAGCTAGAGCATTCCATGTGGCAAAGCTTAACTCACTGGGATCAAAAAAGTGACGTCTGGGTGTTTGCTTACGGCTCACTTATTTGGCGCCCAGATTTTGAGTATGTAGAGCAACGAGCAGCTACTCTACACGGTTACCACCGTTCGCTTTGCTTATGGTCACGGATCAACCGTGGTACCCCTGATACGCCCGGTGTGGTTTTTGCACTCGATCAAGGCGGAAGCTGCGAAGGCATCGTCTATCGTATTGCGGCAAATCAGGTAAAGCACATTTTTCCAACTTTATGGCAACGCGAAATGCCTAGTGGAGCGTACAATCCTAAATGGGTAGATTGTTACCTGGATCCGCATACTGTGGTCAGTGCACTGGCTTTTGTCATTAACCCCAATACCGATGCCTATGTACCCACCATGCCCTTGGAACAACTACGCCAAGTCATTCATGCTGCACATGGTTTAAATGGGCCGTGTATTGAATATGTGCTAGAAACGGCCCATGCTTTAAAAAAAGCAAACATTGCAGACCCAAAACTTGAACATCTTGTGCAATATTTATAATTATGAGCCTTGCCGACTTCCGTAACGAATACGATAAATTCGATTTACCAGAACACCAGCTCACAGCGCACCCGCGCGACCTTTTCCAGCGTTGGGTAGATGAAGCCATTCGTCTTCAAGCCCCCGAGCCTACCGCCATGAGCTTATCAACTGTAAGTAGCGATGGGATGCCTAGCTCTCGTATTGTTTTGCTCAAAGGCTTCGATGAGCACGGTGTGCAATTCTATACCAACTACGAATCCCGTAAAGGCCAAGACCTAAAACAAAACCCAAAAGCTTGTTTACTTTTTTTCTGGCCCACACTGCAGCGACAAATTCGCCTAGAAGGACAAGTCCAGAAAATGCCAGCTGCGCTTTCCGCTGCCTACTTCAATAGCCGTCCCTTACCCTCACGCATTAGTGCCATGGCCTCTCCCCAAAGCCAACCCATCACTCGTGCCGAGCTCGAGCAGCGCAGCGATGCCCTTAGCCAGCAGTACGGAGACAATCCCCCCTGTCCTGAATTTTGGGGTGGCTATTACCTCCAGCCCGAGCGCATTGAATTTTGGCAAGGTCGAACCTGTCGTCTACATGACCGCTATCTCTACCAAAAACAAGAGCAAGGCTGGTCTATCCAACGTTTAGCACCATAACTCATACTCATCAGACAAGCTTGTTTCTGCTATGTAAAACCCGTCGCTTAATTAGGCAGCACACGGCACATGCGTTAAAATTAAATTTTGTGTAAAAGGCTAAATCCATCCTATATTAGATGGGTTTAGCACTTTTTATTTTGAGGCAAAATGAACGATTACATCTTAACCATTTCCTGTCCAGACACCACAGGAATTGTGCACTCGGTAACAGGCTGGCTCTTAGAACGACAAGGTAATATTGTAGAAGCAGAGCAATTTGGTGACGCCGAAACCCAACGCTTTTTCTTACGTATCCACTTTAGCCTACCTCAAGCAAGCCAGGTCCAGCAGCTCCAACAAGCTTTTGCTCCCATCGCTAGCCAGTATCAAATGGATGCGCATATTTACGATGCTCAACAAAAAGCGCGTGTTCTATTATTAGTTAGTCGCCAAGGGCACTGCTTAAATGATTTGCTCTTTCGCACTCATGCAGGACAGCTTCCCATTGAAATCGTTGGTGTGGTCTCTAACCACACAGACCATGCCTCGCTAGCAGCATCGTATCAGGTACCTTTTCATCATTTACCTGTTACTCCAGAAACCAAAGCTGCTCAAGAAAAGCAGATTCTACAACTTGTCGATGAACTCCAAGTGGATTTAGTCGTTTTAGCACGCTACATGCAGATTTTGTCTCCTGAAATGTGTCGGGCTTTATCTGGGCGTGCCATCAATATTCACCATAGTTTCTTACCCAGCTTCAAAGGTGCGCGCCCCTATCATCAAGCGCATGCTCGTGGCGTAAAAATTATTGGTGCAACCGCCCACTATGTCACAGAGGACTTAGACGAAGGCCCTATCATTGAACAAGATATTGAGCGCGTCAGTCACGACATGAGTCCTAATGAGCTTACACAAGTCGGAAGCGACGTCGAATCTCTCGTCTTAGCCCGCGCTGTTAAAGCGCATGTAGAACATCGCATTTTCTTAAATGGACAACGTACCGTAGTTTTTAAGTAAGCTCATATACTCTTGCCCTAGCAAAAAGGCATCATGATCATGATGCCTTTTTATTTATTCTAATTACTCTAAAGAAGGAGTTTGATTTTCAAACAATGCAAACCAACCCTTAGCTATACGATAAATCAGCCAAACAAAAGCCATTACACCGGTTAACCAGCCAATAAAAATCACCAATAGCATAGCGCTTAGGCCTATCCACAAAACGCCCCACCAAAAGGTTTTAATCAGCCAATCAAAATGCGTAGCGTAAACAGTACCTGCTACATCACTACGTTTATAATATGCCACCACAACCGCAGCAATCATTGCCGCACCAAACACAGGAGCTCCGATTAGGCCAAGCAAAAATACTGCATATAAGGCATGCGTAAGATGCTTAGGAGAAAGGCCAGATTGTGGTTCAGGCATAGTAGATTGGGACATGCGTTCCTCCAAATGCTAAATAAATCAGACTGCTATAATTAGCCTATTCTACCTTGTTTAAAAGCACACAGGCATAAAAAAACCCCCATCGGATCACCGATGGGGGTTTTTGGTATAAGAGCTTGACGATGACCTACTTTCACAGGCGTACGCCCACTATCATCGGCGCTAAGGCGTTTCACTGTCCTGTTCG
>NZ_JASLIX010000139.1:0-8206 GCF_030152715.1 Paenalcaligenes sp. | reverse complement strand
AGCCCGCGAGGATGGAGGCAGGGAGGAACAGCTTTTGGGTCCAGCCCCAATTGATTCGCATGGTCTTGCCCAGCAAGACCATCACGCCTAGCAGCACGAGCGCTAGGCCGACTTGATTGGGTGTCAATGTTCCTCCTTGGGTCTGTTTCCGGTGCGGGGATCTCCCGAGCGAAAAGTGTGAGCCCCGGCGAGGCCTGCTCGAACGGGGCGGGGGTGTGGCGTGGATCACGCCGTTTCTGGGAAGAATACGTTTTTTCTGGGTGTTCCACTAGTTCTTCCTGAACGCCAGCTTGCTAAAAAGCGTGAAAGCGTGCGCTGTCTCACATTATGGTGTAACGCGCGTTATGCGAAATCGGCGGGCGGGCGAGGCGGTGGCTGGCAAAGAAAAAGAGCCTTGGGATCCCCGCTGGCGCGGGGAAGCGGCACATTCGCCGGTGTCTCAAGGCTCATCCCTGCTGTAGTGACGTTGCAGGGAACGTGATCAACAGTACGCACAACGTGTTATCTAGAAATAGTCACTCTGCAGTAAATGAGAGACCGGGGAATGTCTGCAAGGGTTAAAGACCTTGCTCGAATTGCGTAGTGTGGCTATGGTTAGTTTCAACATCGGAAGTAGAGGGGATTGTATGACTTCCTCCGGACATGGCGTTGAGGCATCGAACGCTGGTGAATCGAACACGCCCAACACGCGGGATGCTTTTATCGACAAGCTTGATGCGTGGCTGCGTGGAGTGAGCCCTCAGCTCGCGGCATTGTGGGCGAAGTCCGGGGAAGAGGGGGAGTACCTGAACCTGCCACAACACCTGGCAGATGTGGCCGCGACCGCCGGCGAGGTTTTTGACATCTGGGTCGCGGATGCGACAAAGAATGACCTAAGTGGCGAGTTGGGTATCGATGTGGGGGAGTTGCGCCGCCTCGTGACATGGCTGGCTGGCGGGCATGACGCGGGAAAGGCCACTACGCATTTCCAGGGGCTGCTGGACAAAAAGCCAGGATATGACTACCTGCTTAACGCTGTCGCGGACGCCGGGCTACCGGTCGACACTGGGTATCGAGAGACCAATCTACAAGCGGTGCCGCACAGCGTGGCCTCCGCCGCGTTGCTAGGGGAGTGGCTTGAATCGGAGACCTCGGTGTCTAGCAGTATGCGTAGGCGCTTGCGCTCCATCGTTGGTGCTCATCATGGAATTCCGGCAGATGAGCAACTCCGACGGGATGTTGAGGACGCCCTGGAGGACTATCCGCAACCCTGGCGGGAGGTCCACAAGGAGCTGCTGGACGGATTCGCTGAGTTAACGGAGATTAAGCCGGTTCTGAGCAAGATGTCCACCCCTCGAGCTCCGGAGCTGCAGTTGCTCACGGGCATCGTCGTCTTCGCGGACTGGATTGCCTCCAACGTCGATGCTTTCCCACTTACCCTCCAGTCAATGCCAGAGCGCCTGGAGGGCGGAATGGCGAAAACCGACATCACCTCGCCGTGGAAGCCCACAGAGCCTGCTGAGGATGTCGATGAGTTCTTCCGGCAATCCTTCGCGTGGCCAGCCGAATTCTGTGCCCGTAGCGTGCAGCGCACCATGGTTGAGGCTGCACGCGCCACCGAAGGACCAGCGCTCTACATCCTGGAGGCGGAAACCGGGGTGGGTAAAACCGAAGCTGCACTCGCTGCAGCCCATCAAATCGGCGCCGAGGGAGGTGCCCAGGGCGTCTACTTCGCCGCGCCGACGATGGCAACTGCCAACGGGCTGCTCGACCGCACCATCAACTGGGCGCAGGGGACGACCGGTGGCGGGGTGGCGTCCTTGTATCTGGCGCATTCGAAGAACCAGCTCGCGGAGCCTTACCGAGCGCTGAAGTACAAAGGCATCGCGGAAGATGAGGCAGGCGGCGCTGCTGGGAAAGTTGTCGCCAGCCAGTGGATGAGTGGAAGACGACGCGGACTGCTCTCCAATATCGTCGTCGGCACCGTGGATCAGGTCCTCATGCTGGCGCTGGTGCAGCGGTACTCCATGCTCCGGCACCTCGCGCTAGCGGGGAAGGTCATTATCTTCGACGAGGTTCACTCCTACGACGCCTATACCTCCGACTACCTCAAAACCACCCTCGCGTGGCTCGCCTACTACGGGGCGAGCGTGATCGTCATGACCGCGACGCTGCCCACCCGGCAGCGTGAGGAACTCGCGGAGGCGTATAGCGGTGAGCCGCTGAGGGTCGAGTCCTCCGCATATCCGAGGATCACGGTGGTCACGGAGGAGAAGGACGAGGTCTGGGAACCGGAACCGTCGCCGAGGAATCTCGACGCGAGCGTGCAGGTCATCGGAGATGAGCTCGCTGAGCTGCGGGCGCTGCTTGATCAGCTGCTCGTCGAGGGCGGTTGTGCGCTGGTTATTTGCAACACGATTGCGCGTGCACAGCAGGCATACCAGGAGCTCGCCGAGGATTATCCGGGCGAGGTTGAGCTACACCACGCTGGATTCATGGCCTGGGAGCGCTCGCAACGCGAGGACCGTTTGCGCGAGGAACTTGGGCCTGCGGCGCGCCGGGGAGCCGGGCGGCCTGCGCGGAAGATCGTGGTTGCAACCCAGGTCGCGGAGCAGTCCTTGGACATCGATGCCGACGTTCTGATTACCGACCTGGCTCCCATGGACCTGGTGATTCAGCGTATCGGGCGCATTCACCGCCACCAGAGGCCAACGTTGGACCGGCCAACGTTGTTGCGGGAGCCGCAGGTATTTATCCGCGGTGTTGCGGACAAGGAGGGGGTGCCGGAGCTCGATAGGGGAGCCCAGGCGATTTATGACCCCAAAATCCTCCTTGCCACCTTGCTGCACCTGCCGGAGCGTTTCCGCCGGCCGGACGATACCGCCCCCTTGGTGGAGGCGGTGTACGGGGATGCCCACGCGGTCCCGGAGGAGTGGGCTGAACTCTGGGCAGAGGCGGAAAGTGAGAGCCGGAGCCGAGAGGAACGGGCGCACGGGCGGTCCGCAACGTACCGCGTTCCATCTGCCTTCGATGCGAAGGAGCTCGAGTCACTCTTCCACGGGCCTACTGCTGTGGCGCAGTCACTGGGAGATGAGGAACGGGGTGCTGCACAGGTCCGTGACAGCGAGCCGACCGTCGAGGTTATTCCAGTGGCGAGCACTGACTATGGCTACCGCGCTCTGGCTGCACGGAGTGCTGAACAGTCCGTGGAAATCCTGAGCGGAGTAACGCCCGAATTTCAACAGGCCTGGGATCTAGCTATGAGCACTGTTCGGCTCCCGACACGGATGACGCGCTGGGATGAGGACTTCGACGCGGTCGTCACCCAGCTAGAGGAAGAAACACCACCGGAGTGGCAGGAGCAGTTCCTGCTCAAGGGGCAGTTGGCGCTTCGCCTCGACGACAAGGGAGAGGCTGAGATTGGGAGGTTCCTGGTCCGATACAGCTCGGAGTTGGGCCTTGAGGTCATGCCTAAGCCAAGGGGGTGACCGAGGATCACGGGGAGAGAGCAGTGTGGCCGTTCGAACGCCACTTCGGAGCGACCGGACCGTGTCTGCACCGCAACGTAGGTTATTAGCTAGATCGGAAAAATGATTAATAAACAGGACTAACAGTCAGGGGGTGGGACAGTGAGCGGGAAAGGAGAAACAGTGGGAAGCAACGACACTTTTAACCTCGTGCATGAACCGTGGATCAAGTGCCGAACCGCGGAGGGAAACCAGCTGCTGAGCATCCGCCAGGTGTTCGACGGCAGTGCGAAGCCGCTAGCCGTGGTTGGGGATTCCCCCACGCAGGATTACGCCGTGCTGCGGGTATTGCTCGCCATTTTTTGGCGGGCGCACTACCACGAGTTTGTGCGGTGCTATCCGAGCCCGCGGTCGCGCAAAAAGTTTGAGTGGGACACGTGGTTCCTCGATATGAGGGAAACAGTGCGGCAGACGGGGAAGGACGAGGTCGTGCTCGGCTACCTGGCTGAGGTCGAGAAACGCTTTGACCTGCTGGACCCGACGGTGCCCTTCATGCAGGTAGCAGACCTGCATACGGCGAAGAACACCAACAACGAGATCGCTCGAATTCTGCCGGACTCGGAGGACAGCTACTTCACCATGCGCACGGGGCCAGGCCGGGCGTCGATCAGCTATGACGAAGCGGCCCGCTGGCTTATCCATGCCCAGGCCTACGATTACTCGGGCATTAAATCCGGGGCCGTGGGGGATCCGCGGGTCAAGGGAGGCCGGGGCTACCCCATCGGGCAGGGCTGGTCCGGCCTGACGGGTGGCACCGTGATCCGGGGGGCCAATCTGCTTGAAACTCTCGTGCTGAACACCACGGGGTCGTGCGTGTCCACTGCCGCCGAGACGGATAAGCCAGTCTGGGAACGCGAGCCCGATACCGCCGCGCCTCAGGATCTGGAAGCCACCCAGCCGAAGGGGCCCGCAGACCTGGCGACGTGGCAGTCCCGCAGGATCCGACTCTTCACCGAAGACGGTGCGGTCACCCGGGTGCTCGTGAGTAATGGCGATCGCATCCCGAATGCTGGGCTGAACGTCTTCGGGGACCCAATGACCCCTTATAGGTTCAGTAAAAACAAGTCCAAGAAGGGATTCGAGGCTTACTACCCGCGACCATACGATCAACAGCGAACCACCTGGCGCTCGCTGGATGCCCTCGTCGCGGTGGACGGAGACCCAGGCTTCTCAAGCCGGGAGCTGCCGCCGAAAAGGCCGGACAATGTCGATAACGTCGCGAGAATCCTCGAGGATCGAGAGGTTCTCGACCTGCAGATTGTGTCGATGGCCTACGGCCCGCAGAGCTCCACTTACGGCACGATCGTGAGCTCCTCCATTGGGCTCCCGGTGCATCTGCTCCGGAACTCTGAGTGGAGCCGCGCTATCCGTAACGACGTCCGTAATAGCGCGGAGGCCACGGGGCGGGTGGCGACCGCGGTGGGCGCCTTCGCCGGCCAGCTCTACGTGGCTGCCGGCGGAAAATATGAATTCGGTGCTGATGTCGCGGATCGGCTTTATGCCCAGCTGGAGCCCCGTTTCCACAGCTGGCTACGGGGACTGGATCCGAAGAATATGGCACAGGAAGTGAGCTCCTGGCAGCACACCGTACGTGAGACAGCGCTGGGAGTCGCCCAGAACCTGCTGAACGGGGCGGGACAGAAGGCGCTGATCGGCAGGCTGCTGGACGAGGATTCTGGCGGCCGCGTCGTCAATGCAGGCACAGCATTCCAGCAACTCAAAAGAAAACTCAATGAGGAACTACCTCTCACAGCCCCACAGAAAACGATGAACGAAGAAGGAGAAGGCAATGGCGAGCGAGCTTAAAACAACCGCTCCGTCACTTGGTGCGGCTACGGACGCAGCGGACACGGGAATGGCGGAGACGGCCATCACCACCGCGGAGCAGCGTCCAAACCTGAAATTTGCAGTTGGGCGCACGGCAGAGATCCTGCAACGCGACTACCTCACGGGTGGGAACACTGCGGCAGCCAATGCGCGCGGAACGCTGGCCGAGCTCCGTAAGGCAGGCGCCCTCAAGCTGGAGGAGCACCCCCTCGCGTTGGAGTCCGTACTGATGGCGCTGGTCGTTCCTCTGAGCGAAAGGGAGCAGGGGAAGTCGGACCACGCATCCCCGTCTGAGCGCGCCGCGTTCTATGCACTCACTCTTTTCGGCCAGCACATGCAGAGTTCCCAGCAGCCGCTACATAACGCGGAGCAGTCATTTGCCGCGGCGTGCGGTCGGCTGCACGCCACGGTGGAATCGAAGTCGATCAAGCCGAGGTTCGATGCCATGCAGTCGGCGTTCAACGAGGACACGCGAATGATCCACTTGCGCAATCTCATCGCACTGTTGCGAGACAAGAAGATTGGATTCGATTACGGGCAGTTTGCGCAGGATCTGCGAAGCCTGGAGAACCCCCGCCGGCGTAACGGCGTGCTTCTGCGATGGGGCCGAGATTTCGCCGACGGAACATTCCGTGGCCGAGCCACCACCGAAGAGTCCTAAACAACCACCACGACGACACCGTCGACCACTAATCCGGAAGGAATCACCATGTCCAAGATCATTGATATCTACGCCCTCCAGTCCCTGCCGCCGTCCCTGATTAACCGTGACGACACGGGCGCGCCGAAGAACGCCATCTTTGGCGGCGTGCCGCGGCAGCGCGTCTCCTCCCAGTCCTGGAAGCGCGCGATCCGCCGCTACTTCTTCGAGAATTTCGACGCCGCCAACATCGGCGATCGGTCCAAGCGATTCCCGGAGAAGATCGCGCGCCAGCTCGAAGAGCAGGGCATGGAACAGGGCGCCGCGATCGAGCGAACCGAGCAGCTGTTCAAGGCGATGAAGGTCAAGACTGCCGTCGAGAAGAAAACCAAGGATAAGGACGAGAAGGATGCAGAGGTTGCCTACCCGCAAACTGGCTACCTGCTGTTCTTCAGCCCCCATCAGATCAACAACGCGGTCAAGGCGATCCAGGAGCGCGACGGCAAGAACTTCACCAAGCGTGAGGCGCTGGAGATCCTCGACCAGGAGCACTCGGTGGATATCGCCATGTTCGGCCGCATGGTGGCCGACGATGCCGCCTACAACGTCGACGCCGCTGTGCAGGTCGCTCACGCGCTCGGAATCCACGAGTCCGCACCGGAATTCGACTACTTGACCGCTGTCGATGACCTCGCAGAGAAGGGGGAAGAAACCGGCGCTGGCATGATCACGACAGTGCAGATGATGTCCTCGACGCTGTACCGCTACGCCACCGTCAACCTGGAGGGCCTGGCTGAGAACCTGGACTCCGAGGACGCAGCGAAGCAGGCTGCCGTGGAGTTCGTGGAGGCCTTCATCGCGTCGATGCCGACCGGAAAGATCAACACCTTCGCTAACCAGACCCTGCCGGAGCTCGTCTACGTCGCGGTTCGCGATACCCGCCCGGTCTCCCTGGTGAACGCCTTCGAGGCTCCTGTCGAAGCAACCGAGGACAAGGGCCGCCGTGAGGTCGGTGCCGAGGTGCTGGCCCAGGAGGCCCGGGACGTGGAGAACGTCTACGGTTTCAAGCCGCAGGCATCCTTCGTTATGGGCCTGGGGCAGCTGGCGGAGCCATTCGCCGATATCGCGACCCAGGTGACCCTTCCGGAGCTGAAGGAGCAGCTGGCCGGCGCCATCGATCAGCTCATGGGTGATGAGTAATGGTGCATTCCCTCTTACTACTACTCAAAGGGCCCATGCAGTCCTGGGGCGACGAGTCCCGGTTCAATGTGCGGGCGACGGCTACCACGCCAACCAAGTCCGGCATCGTGGGGCTGATCGCGGCTGCGCAGGGGCGGCGCCGTACTGACGGCGTGGAGGACCTGGCCAAGCTGCGGATGGCGGTGCGTGTTGATCAGTCGGGCAGCCTGCTGCGGGATTATCAGACGGCGCAGCCCTGGCTGAAGAACCCAGGAGCAAACGCCAGCCTCGTGACCAGGTACTTCCTTTCGGACGCGGCGTTCGTCGCGGCGGTCGAATCTGCGGATCGGGAACTGCTGGACGATATGGCGGAGGCCCTGCGCAGGCCCGCTTACCCGCTGTACATGGGTCGCCGGTCTTGCCCAGTGCACCCCGGGCTCGTGATCGGTGTGGTGGATGGCGACGCGGAGTCTGCCCTGCGCGCCCATGACACGTGGCATGCCACCGCGGTGCACCGCAAGGAGTCGCCGAAGCGAGTGTCTTTGGCGATCTACCGGGATGCTAACCCCGGTGAGGGCGGCTCGGTTCCCCGCCAGGACGTGCCGGTTTCTTTCAGCCCGGAGCACCGAAAGTACGGGTGGCGGGAAGTGATTCGTGCCGAGGACGTGGAGATTGACAACCCGGATGGTGACGAGAAGTTCGCGACGGGTGATGTGTTCTTTGAAACGGTGATGCGAGCATGACGACATTCACGAAGATTCGGCTTAACTCTCACCGGAGGGAAGGGCGAAAGCTGCTGAGCGACCCGCAGCGAATGCACGCCGCGGTGCGGGCTGCTTTTCCTCCCGAGCTGGATGAATCGGACTCCAGGGTGCTGTGGCGCGTGGACCAGGGCCAGCACGAGCACGTGCTTTATGTGGTGGGACCAGAGAAGCCGACGGGTGCGGTTCTGGTGGAACAGGCCGGGTGGGACACGCTTCCTGCGCAAACGGCGGACTATTCCCGGTTCCTGGGCAAACTCACTCGTGGGCAGCGGTGGCGCTTCGAGCTGGTG
>NZ_JASLIX010000068.1:0-3398 GCF_030152715.1 Paenalcaligenes sp. | reverse complement strand
TAACCTATTAGCGACTCACGATAAAAATAAACGCTTATATGTGCTCATGCATCCCGATGGAGCTGAGGGAACCCATAAAAACCCAGCTGCTGAAATCTGGGTGTTTGATTTAGTGAAAAAAGAGCGTATTGCCCGTGTACCAGGCTTGGATATTTTATCGTTATCTGTGGATGAGCCAGGTAATCGCTTGCTTGGGATTGATGGGGGCAATGTTCATATTTTTGACATCAGTGCAGCTGAGCCTAAGTTGATCCGCACTATTGAAAATGCGGGAGAGGCCGCTTTGCAAGCTGAGCCACATCCAGCAGTCAAAGGGAGCTAGCCATGGACCCGTTGATACTGTATTTGGTTGCTGCAGCACTGGCTGTGATTCTGCTGACCGGTGCTTTGGATAAGCTGCGGCACTTTAGCGTATTTGAGGGGGCTGTGCTGGCATATCGCTTGATTCCGGCCAGTATAAGCAAAGTATTTGCGGGGGCATTTGTTGCGGCGGAGCTGGCTGCAGCCCTGTTATTACTGCTCCCTCATTGGCGTACTGAAGGGGCGTGGCTTGCACTAGGGGTGCTGGGGGTGGCTACGGCTGGCGTTGTGGTGAATCTAGGACGCGGTCATACCGATGTGGCATGTGGGTGTGGCAATTTAAAACAGCAGTCCGCGGGTTTATCTTGGTGGTTGGTGGGACGCAATGCGGTGCTGTTATCGGCATTAAGCGTGCTGTTTTTGCCTCGCACTGCTTTTATTGAGCGGTCTTTGGGCTGGGTCGATGGACTTACATTTTTTGGGGCCGCCCTCGCTTTACTAGGGTTGTATTTTGCCGCCAATCAGTTAATTGAATCCCATATCAAGTTACAAAAACTCAAGGAGATTTAAATGGGAGCGCTTGTTATTTCAAATGTGTTGTTGTGGGCAGTCATTGTGGCTTTGGTGATTGTGGTGTTGGCGCTATCGCGTCAAATTGGTGTGCTTTATGAGCGTGTAGCGCCGATGGGAGCCCTGACGATGGACAAAGGGCCAGAAGTGGGCGATGCGGCTCCTACCTTTGAATTAAATGACCTATTGGGACGCCCACAAACCATTGGTATGCCCTCAACGCATAGCCAGTTACTGTTCTTTTTATCCCCAACCTGCCCAGTGTGTAAAAAACTGATGCCCATTTTGCGCTCCATTGCGAGCACGGAAAAATCCTGGTTGCGTGTGGTGTTAGCGAGCGATGGCGAAATGCCAGAGCATTTGGCATTTTATAAGCAGGCCAATCTCGACCCTTTCCCTTACATCCTATCAACGAGTTTAGGCATGAGCTTTCATATTAGTAAATTGCCCTATGCCGTACTCATGGATGAAAACGGGGTGATTCGCGCTAAGGGGCTTATTAACTCACGTGAGCAGCTAGAGAGCCTGTTTACAGCAAAGGAACTGGGGGTAGCATCGATGCAGGACTACTTGCGTCATGCTGAAACCAATCCAGCGGAGCTCAATGAGTTAAATCTTTCACGTAAGGAGAAAAACAATGCATTGGTTGGATAATTTAGGCGAGCAGATTTCGCGGCGCTTAGCGCACCGCTCATCGCGTCGTAGTGTATTGGCGACATTAGGTAAGTCACTGGTGGCTACTGCGGGTGTGTTGCCTGTGCTACCTGTAGCGCGCGCGGCGAATCGATCACCCGGGCTGGATATTTCTGAAGTCAGTGACGAAGAGATGAACTCTTGCGACTACTGGCGTCATTGTGCGGTGGATGGCTTCTTATGTTCATGTTGTGGAGGGACCGCAAATACTTGTCCTCCTGGAACAACGCCATCACCGATTTCTTGGGTGGGCACGTGCCATAACCCGCATGATGGTAAGGACTACCTAGTCAGCTATCACGATTGTTGCGGTAAAACCGCGTGTAACCGCTGTGCATGTAACACGCAAACTCGTGAGCGTCCCGGCTATGAGTTTTTCTTACATAATGATGTGAACTGGTGCATGGCAAATGAAAACAGCACCTTCCACTGCACTACCTCCGTATTAATTGGTCTAGCGAAAAACTAATACCAAAGGGCAAGCCTTTTTGTGCTTGCCCTCTTAAGAGGAGACAAAAATGAAAGCGTATTTGTTTACAGCTTTGGTGGGAGCGCTGTTCATATTGAGTCCGGCTACACAGGCAAAGCGTCCTATTCCAGCGACTAACGCAGAGCAACTGGCGTATTTTTTAGGTAATGAGGGGGCCTATAAAGACTATATGTTGCAGTGCGCAGGCTGTCATCGTTTTGATGGGAAAGGTGCAGAAAATCGAGGGATTCCTAGCTTTGTGAATTCGATTGGTTTATTTACACGTCTTCCTGAGGGGCGCTCTTATATGATTCGTGTGCCCGGTGCTGCCCAGTCACAGATCAATAATGATGAGTTGGCATTGGTGCTGAATTGGATTGTGGCGAATTACAGCCCTGAAGAATACCAAAGTGGTCATTACAGACCATTTACTGCGGCAGAGGTCGGGGCATCACGTCGCCATCGTTTAGCAGATGTGGCCGCAGAACGCGCTCGACTAGAACAGATAATGCAGGAAAAAGGGTGGCAGCCAGCGAATTACCTTTATGGTCGAGCTGGGCGCTAATAGGCGTGCTAAGGGTTTATCTGCGTAGGCGATTTGGAGTTAAAAGCAGTATAAATAACAGAGAAAATCATAAAAGGCTGCAATGTTGAAGTGACGAGGTAGCCATGTTATTACACACATCACCCGTACAATTTCACTCACTAGACGATTGGCGCACGTTTATTGACCAAACCTTTGTGCCCCTTGAAGTTCAAGTGCGGGGGCGGGGAGGTTTTGTGCCACAAGCAGGGCATTGTGCTGTTGGCCCACTTTCTATTACTGAATTACACATTAGCGCAACCACCGTTGTGCGGACGCCGGCCTTAGCAAAACGGTCTGAACAGGCCATCTATAAAGCATCTTTACAGCTACAAGGCACAAGCGAGATTATTCAAAATAACCGTCGTGTGACCCTGACACCTGGGCATTGGGCCATGTATGACACGACGCAGCCCTATACTGTGCATGTGGGCGATGATGCACAGTTTTTGGTGCTTATGATCGAACCTGATCTACTCAGCATGTGGCAGCCTTACTTGTCGGTGGCTTTAGCACGTAGTTTTGATACACAGTCAGGGTGTGGGCACTTGGTGCGGCAAATGCTAAAAAGCATTATTCGTCAACCACAAACCTTTTCTGACACTACCGCTGACAGCGTTGCGCACGCTTTGATTCAGCTCATGGGGGCGCAGCTAAGTGAACCGTTTCTTGCGGATACTCTCAAGCCGCAAACTGTGCGTGAAATTCAACTTGTAAAAATTCAGCACTATATTCAACAGAACCTGCATCGTTCCGATTTAAACGTAGATAAGCTGTGTCTGG
>NZ_JASLIX010000029.1:0-69639 GCF_030152715.1 Paenalcaligenes sp. | reverse complement strand
TGGGGGTGGAGCAACGCTTTGTGTAATGCTAGCCCATGCCAAACGATCTCATCACACTCATGACGTAAAAAATAACTAATATCAAATACATCCCAAAGGTTTTCAATATCGTTTGCATCAATGTTTTGAGCCAATAGTTGGGTGAGGGCCTGAGCTTTACGCTGTGCTAAAATTTCTGTGGCGTTTGGCTGATCGCCTTGTAAAACACGGAGTGTTAGGGTGTAGAGATCACTCAGTAGTTTGGCTTTCCATGAGTTCCATATGGTAGGGTTGGTGCCTTTGATATCGGCTACAGTTAGTAAGAACAAGGCAGATAAGCGGCGTGGGGTGCTGACATGTTTCGCAAAATCAGCAATGACCGTTGGGTCACTGATATCCCGCTTCTGTGCCACCATAGACATACTTAAATGGTCATAAACTAAAAAAACAATCAGTTCCGTATCGGCTGCGCTAAGCTGATGGCGCTGACAAAACGCCAAAGCATCTTGCGCGCCAAGCTCAGCGTGATTACCACCTCGACCTTTAGCAATATCATGGAAAAGCGCGGCGATATAAAGCACCCAAGGCCGTTCAAAAGCATCCATGAGCTGGCTGGCTAATGGATGGTCATTCGCATATTCGGCGAGCGTAAAACGGCGCAAGTTACGGATCACCATCAGTGTATGTTGGTCTACGGTGTAGACATGAAAAAGATCATGCTGCATTTGCCCCACGATATGCCGAAACTCCGGGATATAACGGGGCAAAATGTTAAGCATATTCATGAGCCGAAGAGCATGCAACACCCCTCGTGGTTGCTGTAAAATGGCTAAAAAAAGCTGTTGGTGCAAAGGCTGCTGCCGAAAAGACTCATTAATTAAACGGCGCGCGTGCCATAGAGCGCGCAAAGTCTGGGCACTAAAATGATGCAGATCACCGCGTTGCTGCAAAAGCAAAAACGCACGTAGGATGAGATCGGGGTGTTTTTGTAATTGCTCCGGCTGGCGCAGGTGCAAGCGTTGATTACGGACCTCAAAAAAAGCATCGATGGGTTCGCGTACAGGCGGTTGGGGGGAAAATAAAATCTCCTCAAGGTTTTGCATCAAAATGGTATTCATTTGATGCACGGTGCGTGCAGCCCAGTAATAGCGCTGCATGAGCTTTTCGCTTGCCTGTTGTTTATCTTTGCCCGTAAACCCATAGATACGTGCCAACTCTGGCTGATAGTCAAACAGTAATCGGTCCTCGGCACGCTGGCTAAGCAAATGCAGCTCGATACGTAAACGCATAAAAGCAGCGGAAGCGCGTGTAATGGCACGTAGTTCGGCTGGGCTCAAGAGTTGAGCCTGTGCGATTTGTTGCCATGAGTCTCCCAGCCCCATGGCTTTGGCTAGCCATAATAAAATTTGTAAATCTCGTAAAGCGCCTGGGGATTCTTTGCAGTTGGGTTCAAGCGCATAGGGCGTATTTTGGTAGTGAGCATGACGCTGACGCATTTCTGCCAGCTTCGCTTGAAAGAAAGTCTTAACCTCAAGTTGCTGCTCTAAGCTTTTTTGAAGTTGTTTAAAAAGTTTGAGATGGCCAGTGATAAAGCGGGCTTCTAATTGTGCGGTTTGGGTAGCAATGTCTGCCTCGGCGGCCTCTAGACATTGGGCAATGGTACGCACACTGGAAGCCGCTTTAATGCCTATATCCCATAGCGCCGCTATAAACTGTTCAATAGCATGTTGCTCGTTTAGGGATGGTGGGTGATGAAGTAAAATTAAAATATCGACATCAGAAAAGGGATAAAGCTCTTGGCGACCATAGCCACCCACGGCGATAAGAGCGCTAGCTGCTGGTAGCGGCTTTAAAGCGGTAAGCTGGGTTAAGCATTGATCAGTATAGGTGCTGAGTCGACGTAGTAAATGCTCGGATCGAGGACGCAAACGGAAGCGTTGAATGGCTTTGTGTCGTTGCCGTTGTAAGCGCTTTTTTAGTTGCGTAAGATCCGAGGCAGCTTGCATTAGCGTTTAAAACCTTTTACAAAAGCGGGCGGCTCGGGCATCTCTGGGGAAACGGTTAATACCTCGTAGCCGTCTTCTGTGACTAAAATGGTATGCTCCCATTGTGCAGATAAACTGCGGTCACGGGTAACCACCGTCCATTGATCCGGTAGTAGTTTAAGATCCCGCTTGCCAGCATTAATCATGGGCTCAATCGTAAAGATCATGCCGGGCTTAAGCTTCATCCCAGTACCAGGCTTACCGTAATGTAGGACTTGGGGATCTTGGTGAAAAACTTGACCAATACCATGTCCGCAATATTCGCGTACCACAGAGTAATGATGGTCTTCGGCATGCTTTTGAATAGCGTGACCAATATCACCCAGGGTGGCTCCCGGCTTTACCTGTTCGATCCCTAACCACATGCACTCATAAGTGACTTCGGTTAGACGACGAGCCAGAATGGAGGGCTCACCTACAAAATACATACGGCTGGTATCGCCAAACCACCCATCCTTAATGACAGTGACGTCTAAGTTAATGATATCGCCGTTTTTAAGTTTTTTATCACTGGGAATACCATGGCAAATGACATGGTTGACAGAGGTGCAAACGGCACCGGGAAAAGGGGGGTGCCCAGGGGGCGCGTAGCCTACTGTCGCCGACTCGACGTGAAGCACATCGCGAATATAATCTTTACACAGTTGATCGATTTCTGCGGTAGTGATACCAGGCTGAATAAAGGGTGTTAAATAGTCAAGAGTTTGGGCTGCCGCTTGGCAAGCAGCACGCATTTTATCTAAATCTGTTGGATCGGTAACAATTGGGCTCATAATAGCTTGAGTTTAATGGGAAAAAAGTAATATAATCATTGGCTATCGTAAGTCAATTCATGCGTCTTGGCAAAACGATGAGATCGGACAGATCCGTTTGATCAGCTAAGTGCTGTAAACGCACTTAATTTGCACTACAGACCGGTAGCCTTCCTATTTAGTTTAATACTTAGATTGCGTTGGTGTCTTTCTTTTTTCAGCAAAGACGGTCTTTTTGCGTTTTTATTCTTTTTTTAAATCGCGCATCTAATCGTCTCAGGGTGTCTGGATATACGGTTTAACTGTTTCCTTACCGGATGTTGGATTAGATGCAAGAACAAACCCTTGGAGAACTCTCATGTCTTTAATGCGTGAAATGCTAGAGGCTGGCGTACACTTTGGCCACCAAACTCGTTTCTGGAACCCAAAAATGGAACAATACATTTTTGGCCAACGTAACCGTATCCATATCATTAACTTGGAAAAAACGGTTGTGCAGTTTGTTGAAGCCCAAAAATACCTCAGCGATCTAGCTGCTCGTGGCGGTACCATTTTATTTGTAGGTACCAAGCGTGCCGCTCGCGAAATTGTCGCTGCTGAAGCACAACGTTGTGGCATGCCTTATGTAGACAGCCGTTGGTTGGGCGGTATGATGACCAACTTTAAAACCGTTAAAACTTCCATCAAACGCCTTAAAGACATGGAAGCTCAGCTTGCTGATGGCGCGCTAGAGCGTATGACCAAAAAAGAAGGTCTGTTGTTTGAGCGCGAAATGGAAAAACTCAACAAGTCCATTGGTGGTATCAAGGACATGGCCAAACTACCCGATGCTTTATTTGTCATCGACGTTGGCTATCATAAAATTGCAGTGGCCGAAGCTAAAACGCTTGGTATCCCTGTTGTGGCAGTGGTGGATACTAACCACTCGCCCGAGGGTATCGAAAAAGTGATCCCTGGTAACGATGACTCGGCTAAAGCTATTGCTCTTTATGCTCGTGGTATGGCTGATGCCGTTCTACAAGGTCGCAACCAAGCTCTAAGCGGTTTAGTTGAGGAAATCCGCGGCGAAGAAGAGTTCGTCGAGGTAGAAGCAGCTGAACAAACCAGCGAAGAGTAATCCCTATTACCCATAGGGGGCAGGCACGGCTTATCGCAGTCGTGCACCGTAGACTTTTACTTGCCCCAGTTTACTGGGGCATGTTTTACAGATTTGGAGAAAATCGTGGCTCAAATTACAGCATCGATGGTTAAAGAATTGCGCGAGAAAACAGACGCTCCTATGATGGAGTGCAAAAACGCCTTGGTGGAAGCCGAAGGTGATATGGCTCGTGCAGAAGAACTGTTGCGCGTTAAGCTAGGTAGCAAAGCAAGCAAAGCCGCTTCTCGTATCACTGCCGAAGGTCTGGTCACGGTTTACATTGCTGACGATGCCAAAACTGGCGCCGTCGTAGAGGTAAACTGCGAAACCGACTTTGTGGCAAAAAACGAAGACTTCATCAACTTTGTTAACGAAGTAACACAGCTAGTTGCCGAGAAAAACCCAGCGGATGTTGCCGCTTTAGCGGAGCTTCCTTTCCGTGATGGTACAGTGGAAAGCGTGCGTGCTGGTCTGGTTGGTAAAATCGGTGAAAACATTACTGTACGTCGTTTCCAGCGTTTTGAAACCGAAAATAAGCTCGCCCAATACGTACACGGCGGCAAAATCGGTGTAATTGTTGATTACTCTGGTGACGATGAGGTCGGTAAAGACGTGGCAATGCACGTGGCTGCGATGAAGCCTAAAGCATTATCAGCAGAACAGGTGCCAGCCGAGGACATCGAAGCCGAGCGCTCCGTTGCTGCACAAAAAGCAGCCGAGTCCGGTAAGCCTGCTAATATCGTAGAAAAAATGGTAGAGGGTGCTGTAAACAAATTCCTCAAAGAGGTCACGTTGCTATCTCAGCCATTTGTTAAAAATGATAAACAAAGCGTTGAGCAAATGCTCAAAGAAAACAACGCTACTGTTGCTGCTTACACCGTATATGTCGTAGGCGAAGGTATCGAGCGTCGCAACGAGGACTTTGCTGCCGAGGTTGCTGCCGTAACAGGTGCCTAAGTATTTAGTTTGATTGAGCAAGGCGCAGGTGTATTGCCTCTAGGCAATACCTTGCGCTCTGTTTTATACTTTCACTGTTCTAACTCTCGGAATTTCTGTCATGAACACCCCTTTATACAAGCGCGTTTTGCTTAAATTGTCTGGCGAAGCGCTCATGGGCGAAGATGCCTTTGGAATTAACCGCGCAACGATCATGCGCATGACTGAAGAAATATCCGAAGTCGCAAAGCTAGGTGTTCAGGTCGCTATTGTCATTGGCGGGGGTAATATCTTCCGTGGGATTGCTCCTGGTGCTCAAGGTATGGATCGTGCAACTGCAGACTATATGGGCATGATGGCAACCGTAATGAATGCTTTAGCCCTGCAGGATGCACTAAAAAATGCTGGCTTAGATGCTCGCGTTCAGTCCGCTCTTAATATTGAGCAGGTGGTCGAA
The DNA here is from genome assembly GCF_030152715.1 of Paenalcaligenes sp. NCBI lineage: Bacteria > Pseudomonadati > Pseudomonadota > Betaproteobacteria > Burkholderiales > Alcaligenaceae > Paenalcaligenes > Paenalcaligenes sp. The sequence goes on along the minus strand of NZ_JASLIX010000029.1, from coordinate 64,332 downwards.
CCTTATATTCGTCCTAAGGCCCTACGCTACCTCGAGGAAGGCAAGGTTGTTGTGTTTGCAGCGGGTACAGGGAACCCTTTCTTTACTACAGATACTGCAGCGGCATTGCGCGGGGCAGAAGTTGGCGCGGAAATCGTCTTAAAAGCGACAAAGGTAGATGGTATTTATAGCGCAGACCCAAATAAAGACCCTGGTGCAACACGTTATGCGCGAATTAGTTTTGACGAAGCAATTGTGCGTCGTCTCGAGGTCATGGATGCCACTGCTTTTGCGCTGTGTCGTGATCAAAAGCTCCCCATTAAAGTTTTTTCTATTAATAAGCCTGGCGCACTACGTCGTGCAGTGTGTGGTGAAGACGAAGGCACTTTAGTGCACGTTTAATATAGGAATAGTTATGAGTCTTTCAGAGATTAAAAAATCCGCTGAAGATCGTATGAAAAAATCGATCGAAGCCCTAGTCACCAATTTAGCCAAAATTCGTACTGGTCGTGCTACGCCCGGTATTCTTGATCATGTTTCGGTGGAATACTACGGCTCCGAGGTTCCTGTTAGTCAAGTGGCTAATATCACCGTTGCTGATGCGCGTACACTAAGCTTACAAGTATGGGAAAAACAAATGGCTCCGGTTGTAGATAAAGCCATTCGTGAGTCCGATTTGGGTTTAAACCCAATTCTGTTGGGTGAGACCATTCGTGTGCCTATGCCCCCCTTGACCGAGGAGCGTCGTCGCGACTTGACTCGTATTGTGCGTGCTGAAGGCGAGGACGCTAAGGTAGCGGTGCGTAATTTACGCCGGGATGCGAACGACTCTTCTAAGCGCTTACTCAAAGATAAGGAAATATCCGAAGACGAGGATCGTCGTTTTCAGGAAGAAATTCAACGTCTTACAGATAAATTCGTCGCTGAGATTGATCGGTTAATTGCCGAAAAAGAAGACGAAGTGATGACGGTCTAATACCGTTAGGTGGTTGCGATGCTGTTTAGCTCTACTCAAACCATACCCGACTACAGCGCAGTGCCGCGCCACCTTGCCATTATTATGGATGGTAATGGGCGATGGGCGACCCGTCGCATGCTACCTCGTACGGCAGGTCATGTCCGTGGGGTTCAGTCCGTGCGCCGTGTAGTAGAAGGCTGTGGTAAAGCAGGGGTGAAATACCTCACATTGTTTGCTTTTAGTTCTGAAAACTGGCGACGCCCCGAAGAAGAGGTTTCTCTTTTAATGCGATTGTTTGTGCAAGCCCTTGAAAAAGAGGTGCATAAACTTGAGCAGCAAGGGGTGCGATTACGGGTGGTCGGGGATTTAAGTCGTTTTGACCCTAATTTGCGCGAATTAATCCATCAGGCTGAGCAAAAAACGGCGCATAACGACGCTTTGCATTTAACAGTTGCAGCTAATTACGGTGGGCGCTGGGATATTTTACAAGCCACGCAGCAGTTACTTAAAAATCAGCCACAACTTTGTCAGAATCCCTCTCAGCTCGACGAGGCGGCTTTTAGCCCGTACTTATCGATGGCTTTTGCACCAGAGCCCGATTTGTTTATTCGTACGGGGGGAGAGCAACGTATTTCTAATTTCTTAATTTGGCAGCTAGCGTATACAGAGCTGTACTTTACTGATGTCTATTGGCCGGACTTTGGGCTAAAACACCTACAAGAAGCTTTTGACTGGTATAGTAAACGGGAACGCCGTTTTGGGCGGACGAGTGCTCAGCTTTAATTCACATTTAGGTTCTGTATGTTAAAACAACGCGTTGTTACAGCTGCTATTTTGATTGCACTGTTATTAGGCGCTATATGGGCACCAACGCCATGGGCATTGGTGCTTATTTTATGTGTCATGGCCAGTTGTGCTGTTTGGGAGTGGTTACGACTTTCTTATAGCGATAAGCCACTGGTTCCCACTCTTGTTGCTGTGGCTTTTGCCTTCATGACATGGGGATATGCACGCCAATGGATCATCGATGCAGAACAAGGGTTAATGCATTCGCACCCTTTTTTGCTGATTAGCCCGATTGTTTTGGCATATTGGGTCATTGGTGTCGGTTTTATGCTCGCCATGGCGCAAACACAAAAGCGGCAAAATCCCCTTGCGCTGTCCTTATTTGGCGTAATGAGTATAGCGGTGGCCTGGGCTGCTTTGGTCGATATGTGGTTATATCGTGGTGCGTGGTACTTATTATCCATGATGGCCGTGGTTTGGGTGGCTGATATTGCTGCTTATTTTAGTGGTAAGGCGTTTGGTCAACGCAAGTTAGCTCCGCGCATTAGTCCAGGGAAAACGTGGGCAGGCTTAGGTGGGGGGGTACTGGCTGTGGTTGCTTGGGTACTGATTAGTAGTACCTGGTCCGGTTCTTTTGGTGCAGAGCTAGTTGCTAATTGGTCCTGGTTTGGTGCTATGGTTTTTGCTGTGCTTCTAGCGTTATTTTCTGTGGTGGGGGATTTATTTGAGTCGCTGCTCAAGCGACGTGCTGGTTACAAAGATTCCAGCCAACTTTTACCAGGTCACGGTGGTGTTTTAGATCGTATTGATGCGCTTATTCCCGTGGCTCCGCTGGCTGCTTTTGTGGCAGGGCCATGGCTGCAGGCTTTGCTAACTAACCCCGTTAATTCTTAGCATTTATGATTCAGTCTATCTGTGTGTTGGGCTCGACCGGCTCCATTGGAAAAAGTACCTTAGATGTGATTGCGCGTCATCCAGAAACGATGCGAGTGTATGCCTTATCTGCTTTTAGCCAAATGGTGGAGTTGGCTCACCAAGCCCAACAAAGTCAAGCTAAAGTCGTGGTCGTACCAGATGCGGCGGCGGCACAAAGGTTTAAAGACGCTTGGAATAGCTCTTTGCCCTTGCCAGAAATCCGTTTAGGCACCGAAGGATTAAACAGCGTAGCCAGTGCGCCAGAAGTCACTACCGTGATGGCCGCTATTGTTGGCGCCGCCTGTTTAGAGCCTGCGTTGGCTGCGGCTAAATCCGCAAAGCGGATATTATTGGCTAATAAAGAGTCTTTAGTGGCAGCAGGGGGCTTGTTTATGCAGGCTGTGCGCGAATCCGGTGCGCAGGTGTTACCCATAGACAGCGAACACAATGCGATGTTTCAATGCTTACCTCCAGAGGCTCAGTGTAGTGCACCTACAGAACCACATGGCACCATACGGCGTTTGTTGCTAACCGCTTCGGGGGGACCCTTTAGAGAAGCCGCTCCAGATCAACTGCATCACGTGACTCCAGAGCAGGCATGTAATCACCCTAATTGGTCGATGGGGCGCAAAATTTCTGTGGATTCAGCCACGATGCTCAACAAAGGTTTAGAGGTGATTGAGGCGCACTGGCTCTTTGCTATGCCTGCAGATAAAATCCAGGTGGTTGTCCACCCACAAAGTGTTGTGCATTCGATGGTGGAATATACCGATGGCTCTATCTTAGCTCAGCTTGGACAACCTGATATGCGCACTCCTATTGCTTATGGTCTTGGCTATCCTCAGCGTATCCAAAGCGGGGTAGGTCTTATGGACTTAGTGCAATTGGGGCGCTTAGATTTTTATGCGCCGGATTTTGCCCGTTTTCCTTGTTTGCAGTTAGCTTTTGATGCGCTCAATACTTCTCAGGCAGCCTGTGTGGCCCTAAACGCGGCTAACGAGGTAGCGGTTGATGCTTTTTTACAAGAAAAAATCCGCTATACCCATATACCTCAGGTGATAGCGCATACTATAGATCGGATTGAAAAAAAGGCTTATGTATTGGCGGAGCTTGCGGATGTGTTAGCGCTGGATCAACATGCGCGTGCCTTGGCCAATGAGCAGACTCAAGTTCTTATGAGTGTCCACTAATATGTTAATAACACTGCTGGCTTTTGCTGTTGCGATTGGCTTGCTTGTCACCATTCATGAGCTGGGTCATTATTGGGTGGCTAAGCGTTGTGGTGTACATATCGAGCGCTTTTCCATTGGTTTTGGGCGGGTGCTTTTTAAGCGTACAGATAAACACGGTTGTGAGTGGGCTATCTCAGCTTTGCCTTTAGGTGGATACGTGATGATGCGTAGCCAAGTCCCTGAACAGGCGCCGGAAGCCATAAAACAGAGTGCTTTTGAAAGTAAAACCGTAGGGCAGCGGGCTGCTATTACTGTTGCTGGCCCAGTAGCCAACTTATTATTGGCTGTACTGTTGTATGCGTTGGTAGGTTGGGTTGGTACACAGGAGCCCGCCGCGCTATTAGCTCAACCGCCGTTGCAAACCGCTGCAGCACAAGCGGGTATCGAGGCAGGCGATCGAGTGCTGGCTTTAGACCAGAAGCCAGTGGCCTCTTGGTCGCAATTACGCTGGCAGCTTCTAGACAAAATGCATACGGGGGCAAACATTGATTTGACCCTAGAGCGCGCTGGTGGGGCTCAAGTCACACGATCATTATACTTACCCCCTTCCTTGTTAGAACCAGAGCAGGACCCTTTAGCATTAGCCGGTTTAATGTTGGCAACCCCACAACCAAGCGTGCGTCAGGTGATAGCGGGTTCGGCAGCAGCTCGCGCAGGGCTGATGGAAAATGATATATTGGTGGCCATTGATGCCAAATCTATTCAGAGTGCCAAGCAGTTTGTAGAGGCGATTCAGGCTCGGCCTGATCAAACCATTCAACTAACGGTATTGCGCGAAGAACAGCCGCTGACAATACCTGTGCAGGTTGAGGCGCATTTGGATGACAAAGGTATTAAAACTGGTCGAGTAGGGATTATGCTGGGGGCCAATATTGAAATGGTAACGGTACGTTATGGTCCTATTCAAAGCATACAGCAAGGTCTAACTCGCACGGTGGATACCTTTTGGCTTTCATTGAAAATGCTGGCTCGCATGGTGACTGGTGATGTATCAGTGAAAAACATCAGTGGACCTGTTTCCATTGCGGATTATGCCGGACAAAGCGCACGTATAGGGTTAAGCGCCTATATACATTTTCTTGCACTCATCAGTATAAGTATAGGATTATTAAATCTTTTACCTATACCTATGTTAGATGGTGGGCATTTGCTGTATTATGCCATCGAGGCCGTAACAGGACGTCCGGTATCGGATGAAATAAAGCTTGTTGGGCAACGAATAGGCATAGCACTGCTTGCTGCATTGACCATGTTGGCTTTTTTTAATGATTTTAATCGGTTATTAAATTAGTCACATGTCTTATAATATCAACCTCTTTGACTACGCAAGGACAATCAAGGATGTCATCTAGCCGAAAAAAACAATTTGCTTTGCGTGCGGTATCTGCTGCGATGGCGGCATTGCTTGCGCCACTAGCTAATGCATTCACCCCCTTTGTGATTCAGGATATTCAGGTTAATGGCATTCAGCGTATTGATCCCGGTGCCGTATTTGGATTTTTGCCAGTAAAAGTAGGCGAAAGCTTTGATGAAAGCAAAGCCAGTGAATCCATTCAGCGTTTATATTCCAGCGGTTTTTTCAATGATGTCAAAATCGATGTGGAAAATAACGTTTTAGTGATTACGGTTCAAGAGCGTCCCACTATTGCTTCGATCAGCTTTAACGGGATGCGCGAGTTTAATGATAAAAATATCACTCAGGCCTTGGCGCAGGTTGGCTTTTCAGAGGGGCGCGTATTTGATCGCTCTATGCTTGAGCGCGCCGAGTTTGAGCTTAAACAACAGTATCTTGCCAAAGGTAAATATGGCGTAGAGGTCACCCCGATTATTACGCCTTTGCCACGTAACCGCGTAGGGATTAGTTTTGATGTCTTCGAGGGGGATCTTGCCAAAATTAAAGAAATTAATTTGGTGGGCAACCAGCAGCTAAAGACCAGTGAGCTGTTAAAACAAATGCAGTTGACCACTTCTGGCATGATGACGTGGTATACCGGTAGCAACAAATACTCGCGAGAAAAGCTAGAAGGGGACATTGAACGTTTACGCTCTTACTACTTGGATCGAGGGTTTTTAGAGATCCAGATTGAACCTCCACAGGTCTCGATTTCACCTGATCGTAAAGATATTTTTATTACACTTACGATTCACGAGGGGGATCGTTATCGTCTCAGTGATGTGAAATTAGCAGGTGACTTACTCGGTTTAGATGCGCAAATCCAACCTTTGGTCACAGTTAAAGCGGGGGAAACATTCTCAGCCGAAAAAACCAATCAAACAGTAGAAGCCATTTCTAGCTATTTGGGTGGTTTGGGCTATGCTTTTGCAAACATTAACCCTAATCCTGTTTTGGATCGGGAAAATAAAACAGCTGATCTTACTTTTTATGTGGATCCTGGGCGTCGGGTATATGTGCGTCGGATTGAGATCGGCGGTAACGTACGCACGCGCGATCAGGTAATTCGCCGTGAAATGCGTCAACATGAGGCCGCTTGGTATGACGCTCAAGACATTGCTACTTCGCGTGATCGTATCGACCGCTTAGGTTACTTTACAGAGGTGGATGTTTCTACTGCTGCGGTGCCCGGCACCGCGGATCAGGTCGATGTACATGTCGAGGTCAAGGAAAAGCCCACAGGTATGATTAACCTTGGGGTTGGATACGGCTCGACGGATAAGCTCATGCTGACCGGTGGCATTAGTCAGGATAATATTTTTGGTAGTGGTAATAGCTTGTCATTACAGGTGAATACCAGTAAATCCAACCGGGCAGCGATTTTAGCGCACACGGATCCATATTGGACTAAAGACGGAATTAGTAAAACCACGTCTTTGTATTACCGTCGCACTACCCCTTACGATAATGATTATTCGGATGGCGATTATGAGGTCACAGCTATCGGGGCAGGGTTAAATTTTGGTATTCCGATTTCGGAAAACGATCGGATTTACATGGGTGCAAGTTACGAGCACAACCGTCTCGATCGTTTGGATCCGCGATACACGCCATTAGCCTATCAGGAGTTTGTGCGAGAATTCGGTAAAAGCACGAATGCTTTTATCTTTAACGTAGGTTGGGATAAGGATACTCGCGATAGTGCGATTGCTCCCACAAGGGGTGGCTACACACGGTTATCAGGTGACTTTTCAACCTTAGACTTACGCTATTATATGCTTAGTGCTCAGCAGCAGTACTATCTGCCACTTGGCACAGACTATACTTTAGCGCTAAATGGATTGGTAGATTGGGGTAAGTCTTATGGCGGCCGTAGTTTCCCTGTGATTAAAACCGTTTACGCAGGGGGTATTGGCTCAGTGCGTGGCTTCGAGGGAGCCTCCTTGGGGCCACGTGATACCCTAACGGGTGACTATCTAGGGGGGTCGCGTCGCGTTGTTGGTAATGTTCAGTTGTATCTGCCTTTCCCTGGAGCAACGCGTGACCGAACTTTACGTTGGTTCATCTTTGGCGATGTGGGTCGAGTCGACAATACCAGTGGTGGATGTGCAAAAGGGCGTCCGAATGATCCCGCTACCGATGCTTGCGGCTGGAAATACGCAGCAGGTATAGGCTTCTCTTGGCAGTCGCCCATGGGGCCCTTGGAGCTTTCTTACGGCCGTGCGCTGAACACGAAGCCGGGTGATGAAAAGCAAGCTTTCCAATTCCAAATTGGGACAGGGTTTTAATAATATATATTCTTTTAGCAGCAACTTTAGCAAGGTGGATTTTCATGAAATCTAAATTCGCATTACAACTTACACAAATCGCTCGTCAGTTAGGCCGTAATCAACGCGCGCTAATGATGGCTGCCGCGCTCGGCCTTTCCGTTGCCGCAACGCCTATTGCCCAAGCACAAACTAAAATTGGCTTTGTTAGCACAGAACGCATTTTGCGTGACTCTCAGCCTGCTAAAGCTGCTCAAGCCAAAATCGAATCCGAGTTTAAGCGTCGTGATGATGAACTCCAAAATATGGCTAATAAGCTTCGTAATGACGCACAAAAATTTGATAAAGATGCGCCAGCTCTTTCTGAAGCAGAGCGCATCAAACGTCAACGCCAATTGGCGGACTTAGATTCTGATTTGCAGCGTAAACGACGAGAGTTCCAAGAGGACTTTAACCGTCGCCGTAACGAAGAGTTTTCTGCAATTGTAGAAAAAGCAGACGCGGCCATCCAAAAAATCGCAGAAACGCAGGGCTATGACATTATTATTCAAGATGCTGTCACCGTTAGCCCACGCGTAGATATCACTGATGAGGTACTTAAAGCCTTGGGTGGTTAAACATGCCGGTGCTATTAACAGCCGATCAAGCGCCCACCTTGGGACAACTGGTGGAGTTTGTGGCGCAACAAGGCTTAGCTGCCACACTCGCTGACCCAGCGAGTGCGGCACTTAAAATACAGGGTATTGGTTCGCTGCAGCACGCGTCTTCGGTAGAAATCAGCTTTTTATCGAATCCTCAGCTTTTTGATCAATTGACACATTGTCAAGCGGCCGCGGTAATTCTGTCAGAGCAAGTGTATGCGCAGTTAAGTACACCACCAGCTTTTGCGGTGGTGTTATTTGAGCAGCCCTATTTAATGTATGCTTTGTTGGCACAGTGGTTTGACCAACATCGATTGCAGGCTTTAGAGCACGGTATTCATGCCACTGCCGTCATTCACCCGAGTGCACAGATTGCTGCGAATGTGCACATCGGCCCACATGCCGTGATCGAGGCTGATGTGGTGCTCGCTGAAAACGTCCGTATCGGTGCAGGTTGTGTGGTTGGGGCCGGGACGCAGATCGGTAAAAACACACGCTTACAGCCACGGGTTACGTTGTATCATCAAGTGCAAATTGGCGAGCGATGCCTATTGCATAGTGGGTGTGTGATAGGAGCTGATGGCTTTGGGTTTGCTCCCCATCCACAAGGCGGCTGGGCGAAAATTGCTCAAGTTGGAACCGTAGAAATTGGCAATGATGTCGAAATCGGCGCGAACACGACCGTTGATCGGGGTGCGTTGGATAATACGGTGATTGCAGATGGCGTTAAACTCGATAACCAAATTATGGTTGGGCATAATGTCCATATTGGAGAGCATACAGCCATTGCGGCTTGTGTAGGGATTGCGGGCTCTACCCATATCGGTGCGCATTGTATTATTGGCGGTGCAGCGATGATTTCTGGGCACTTAACTATTACGGATCATGTGCAGATCTCGGGTGGAACAGCGATTACCTCTTCGATAAAAACCGCTGGGCGCTACAGTGGCGTATACCCCTATGCTTCGCACAAAGATTGGCAGCATAATGCCGCTGTGATTTCTCAGCTTTCTCAATTACGTAAACGTGTGCGCTCATTGGAGCGAAACAGCACATCACAATAACAAGTAGGAACAAGATATGATGGAACTTGATATACAACAGATCATGGAACGCTTACCGCATCGTTATCCGATGCTGTTAGTGGATCGGGTCGTTGAAATGGTTCCCGGCAAAAGTATTGTTGCCATCAAAAATGTCTCAATCAATGAGCCTTTTTTTACGGGGCATTTTCCCCACCACCCTGTAATGCCAGGGGTACTGATTATCGAAGCCATGGCACAAGCCGCCGCCTTGTTTTCTTTTGAGGATGATGCCGATATTGATCCGGCAAGCCAAAAGGTGGCGTATTACTTAGTAGGTGTCGACGGGGCGCGCTTCCGTAAACCTGTCGTACCGGGTGATCAGTTGCGTCTCGAGGTAGTAGCAGATCGCATTAGTCGTGTTATGTGCAAATATACAGCTAAAGCCTTGGTGGATGATCAAGTAGTGGCCGAGGCTAAGTTGATGTGCGCTATTCGTGTATTGGATAAATAAGATGGGTCGCATTCATCCTACCGCCATTGTGGCTAAAGGCGCTGTGATTGCGGATGATGTGGAAATCGGCGCGTACAGTATTATTGGTGAGCATGTCACCATTGGTGCAGGTACGATAATAGGTCCACATTGTGTCATCGATGGTCATACAACTATAGGCGAAAATAACCATTTTTATCGCTTTTGTTCTATTGGCGGCATACCACAAGATAAAAAGTATGCAGGAGAGCCTACGCGCCTAGAAATTGGTGATGGCAATACCATTCGTGAGTATGTAACGATTAATACCGGTACTGTGCAGGACGTAGGGGTTACTCGTGTGGGTGATGATAACTGGATCATGGCGTATGTGCATATTGCACATGATTGTCAGGTTGGCAATCATACGATCATCGCTAACAGTGTACAGCTCGCTGGGCATATTCATATTGGGGATTGGGCGATTTTAGGGGGCTTGTCTGCGGTACATCAGTTTGTGCGTATCGGAGCACATGCGATGGTAGGTGGTACCAGCTCTGTGCGCCAAGATATCCCACCTTATGTGATTGGCACGGGGGACCCATTTCGACCAAGTGGGATTAATGCCGAGGGTTTAAAACGACGTGGCTTTACGCCAGCCAGTATTAAATGCATTAAAGATGCTTATCGCTTATTGTATCGACGGCAGTTAACAGTAGAGCAAGCCCTTGAGCAGATACATCAACTGGGACAAGATCAGGAGCAACGAGCAGCGGTGCAGCTCTTTACAACATTCTTAGCACAGTCTAATCGGGGTATTGTACGCCCATGATACAAATCGGCATGGTTGCTGGTGAGCCGTCGGGAGACTTGTTAGCGGGTCGTATTATGCAGGGAATCCATGCGCTTGAACCTCAAGCGCATTTTTCTGGCATAGGCGGCCCTTACATGCAGGCAGAAGGCTTGGAAACCTGGTATAGCATGGATACATTAAGCGTATTTGGCTATACCGATGTGTTTCGTGCACTACCGAAAATTTTACGCACTTACTATGGAAGTGCTGGGCGTTGGCAGGCGCAACCGCCTGATGTATTTGTAGGTATTGATGCACCAGATTTTAACTTACGTTTAGAAGCCAAATTGCATAAGCGCGGCATCCCTACAGTACAGTTTGTCGGGCCTTCTATTTGGGCATGGCGTTATGAGCGAATCCATAAAATCCGCCAAGCAGTTTCCCACATGTTGGTATTATTTCCCTTCGAAGTGCCTATTTACGAAAAAGAGGGTATTCCTGTTACCTGTGTGGGGCATCCATTAGCGCAAAATATTCCATTGGTGCCGAATAAAGCTGCGGCACGACAGCGTTTGGGTTTGGCAGAAAATGCCAAGGTACTGGCGTTATTACCAGGAAGTCGTCGTAGTGAAATTGCATTGCTTGCACCACGCTTCTTGCAAACTGTGCAACGCCTACAACAGGCTCATCCTGATTTGCAGATAGTTGTACCTATGGTGAATGCGCAACGCGAAAAAGAGTTTCGCGCCTTGTTGTCGCAATATCCAGTATCTCACTTACACCTATTGTCTACGGCTACACATCAGGTGCGTACACAGCCTGTAGCGTGGGAGGCAATGGAGGCGGCTGATGCTTTGTTAGTGGCTAGTGGGACCGCAACACTGGAGGCAATGCTATTTAAGCGTCCTATGGTGATTTCTTATGTGTTATCACCCTGGATGCGACGATTGATGGCATGGCAATCTGGATTAAGTCGACCTCTTACTCCATGGGTGGGCTTGCCTAATATTTTGGCGCAGGATTTTGTGGTACCTGAATTATTACAAGACGAGGCCACGCCAGAAAAATTGATGAAAGCAACAGAAAAAGCGCTTTTTGATCAAGCATGGGCGGATCAGGTGGCTGAGCGCTTTGTGCAGATACACCAGAGCTTATGTTTAGATACACCGCGTCTTGCTGCAGAAAAAATTGTAGAGTTAGCCCATGGAAGATGATTTACAACGTTTATTAACCCAATATACAGCGATAGCGGGGGTAGATGAAGCAGGGCGCGGTCCATTAGCAGGGCCCGTTTTTGCAGCAGCGGTGATTCTTGATCCCGCGCAGCCTATTATTGCACTGACTGATTCAAAAAAACTGAGTGCTAAGCGTCGTGAAACACTGGCGGAGCAAATTAAAGCACAAGCCTTAGCATGGTGTATAGCCAGTGCTAACACTGAGGAAATTGATCAGTTAAATATATTGCAAGCAACGCTTTTAGCTATGCAGAGGGCTTGTCAACAGTTGCCTATGCGCCCTGATTGGGTGTTGATTGATGGTAATCGAGTGCCAGAAGAGCTACCAGCGCCAGCGCGTGCCGTAATCAAAGGAGATGCGCTGGTGCCTGCTATTTCTGCGGCTTCTATTTTGGCGAAAACTGCTCGTGATCAGGCTTGTATGGTGATGCATGAGCAGTACCCACAATATGGATTTGATCAGCACAAAGGCTATGGCACGAAGCTGCATCTTGAGCGCTTAGCTCAATATGGACCATGCCCAGAACATCGTCGTAGTTTTGCGCCCATTAAAAATTGGCAAGCCTCATGAAACAGATCCAATCTAAAGATAATCCCTTATATAAAAAAGCGTTGCGTATTGCCCAAGGTCGTAAAGTAGGACGAGAGACTTGGGTATGGCTAGAAGGCATTCATCTTTGTCAGGCGTGGCTTGATAGAGGCTATGAGGTTGCACAGTTGTGGGTGGATGCAGAGCGCTTGGAGCTGGATCAAGAGCTACAGCAGTTGATTAAACGAGTGCCAGCACAGCAGATAATACAGCTCCCTTCGGCTTTAATGCGTCAATTATCTCAAGTAGAGCATGGGCAAGGGGTTGGAGCTGTGGCGGCCATGCCTGAACACGTTTTAGGGCAGACGATACATCATAGCTGTGTCTATCTAGATCGGGTTCAAGATCCAGGCAATGTAGGCACATTATTACGTACGGTTGCTGCAGCTGGGATTGATGCCGTGTACTTATCGCCGGGGTGCGCGGCGGTCTGGTCACAAAAAGTGTTACGTAGCGCTCAAGGAGCGCATTTTGCGTTACAGCTCTATGAGAATGTGAGCATTGATGATTTTTTGGAACGCTTGTGTGTTCCTCTTTATGTCACGGCCCTAGAACAAGCACAATCTTTATACACCATGAAATTACCACCAAGCGTGGCATGGGCCTTTGGTAATGAAGGGCAGGGGGTAGCACCGGCGTTGCTGCAGGCGGCCTCTCAAGCGGTGTATATTCCCCAAAGTACTGCTGTGGAGTCATTGAATGTGGCCGTGGCTGCAGCGGTGTGTTTATTTGAGCACCGCCGTCAGCACGGGGTTAATTAATAAATACGTTTGTTGAGTCCGACCTCATCTAAGATTTTGGTGGAGATTTCTTCAATAGAGCGTGTAGTGGTAGAGAGCCATGGGATATTTTCTAAGCGCATTAAGCGTTCCGCTTCGGCAACCTCGTTAATACATTGTTTTAATGAAGCATAGGTACTGTTTGGGCGGCGCTCGTGTCGTACTTCGGCTAAACGCTCAGGGTGAATAGATAAACCAAAAAGTTTTTTTCTATAGGGCACTAGAGAGGCCGGTAAAGCGCCGCGTTCAAAGTCATCTGGGATCAGCGGGTAGTTTGCCGCTTTGACCCCGTATTGCATGGCTAAATAGAGGCTAGTAGGTGTCTTGCCACAGCGCGAAACCCCTACTAAAATCACATCAGCTTGTTCGAGGCCATTGACGAGCTGGCCATCATCATGAGCCAAACTGAAATTAATGGCCTCGATACGGTTGCTGTATTGTTTAGACATGACATTGCTGTGTGAGCGTCCAACGGAGCGATCCGCTTTTACACCTAAAGCTCGCTCGATGTGGCGCACAAAGCTACCAAACAAATCCATGAAAATACAATTTGCCGAACCTACAACACGTGCCATTTTTGGGTCAACCAGTGTGCTAAATACCAGTGGTTTAACCCCTGTTTCTTCAAAACAACGGTTGATGCGGGCGGTGACGTCTTGGGCTTTTTCGATGGTATCAATAAAAGGAACCCGTACGGCTTGGAACTCAAATTGCTGAAACTGTGATAAAACCGAGTGGCTGAAGGTTTCGGCAGTAATGCCTGTACTATCAGAAACCACAAAAACAGTACGCTCTATAGGGGAATTAGTCATATTAAAGTACACACAAAGGCGATAAACGGTACAATCGCAAAGAGTACCAACCATCGCGTTGCTAATCAAGGCAGGTTTGCCTAATACATTTTAATCATAAGCCTTAATGTATTACACAAACTTGCTTTTTATTCTTTTAAGGTGACTTTTATGTCTTATGTATTGCCTTTCGAGACGCTGCGCATGACAGACGTCGAAATTGTGGGTGGTAAAAACGCCTCTTTGGGCGAGATGATTAGCCAGCTTTCTTCTGCTGGAGTGCGGGTACCAGGTGGTTTTGCCACCACGGCAGAAGCATTCCGTCAGTTTTTACGTGCCGACAATCTCGATAAGCGTATTGAAGACCGCTTAGCAACACTGGACCCCGATGATGTGCGTGCTTTAGCCGAGGCCGGCTCACAAATCCGCCAGTGGATCATCGAAACCCCTTTCCCTGCTGAGCTTGAGCAACAAATCCGTGAGGCATTTGCCAAGCTTGATGCGGATGGCAAAGGTTCTTTTGCAGTGCGTTCTTCGGCAACAGCTGAAGACTTACCCGATGCGTCTTTTGCCGGGCAACAGGAAAGTTACCTTAACGTGGTGGGTATTGACGATGTCTTAGAAAAAATCCACCTTGTGTTTGCTTCTTTATACAACGACCGTGCGATTTCCTATCGTGTTCACAAAGGTTTTGCGCACGAAGACGTGGCTATCTCTGCTGGGGTTCAGCGCATGGTGCGCTCGGATAAAGGCAGCTCTGGGGTCATGTTTACCATTGATACCGAGTCTGGCTTTAAAGACGTAGTCTTTATCACCTCAGCTTATGGTTTGGGCGAAACGGTTGTACAGGGCGCTGTTAACCCAGACGAATTTTATGTCTTTAAGCCTTCATTGGCTGCTGGGCATGATGCCATTATTAGCCGTCGTATTGGCTCCAAACTCCTACGCATGGAATTTGACGAAAAGCGTGAAAGCGGCGAAGCCGTACGTACTGTCGAAGTTCCAGTCTCTGAGCGTAACCGTTACTCATTGACTGATGATGAGGTCATTGAGCTAGCGCGCTATGCCATGATTATTGAAAAACACTATGAGCGCCCTATGGATATCGAGTGGGGTCGTGATGGTATTGATGGCAAGATTTATATCCTGCAAGCGCGTCCGGAAACCGTTAAATCCCAATTAGGCAACAGTGATGTTCAAGAGCGTTATAAGCTCAAAGCCACCGGCGAAGTCCTAGTAACAGGGCGTGCGATTGGGCAAAAAATCGGTTCAGGTAAAGTCCGCTTAGTGGGTGATGCTAGCGAAATGCATCATGTTCAAGCCGGTGATGTACTTGTCACGGATATGACCGATCCAAACTGGGAGCCCGTGATGAAACTGGCGTCTGCGATTGTGACAAATCGTGGTGGGCGCACATGTCACGCCGCAATTATTGCACGTGAACTAGGTATCCCTGCGGTGGTAGGCTGTGGCGATGCAACCGATGTGCTCAAAGAGGGCCAAGAGGTTACTGTGTCATGTGCCGAAGGGGACGAAGGTCGTATTTATGATGGCCTACTCGAAACCGAAATCGAAGAGGTTAGCTGGGGGGAAATGCCCGAGATTGGCATGAAGGTCATGATGAACGTGGGTAACCCACAACTCGCGTTTGATTTTGCACAAATCCCAAATGATGGTGTTGGCTTAGCGCGTTTAGAGTTCATCATTAACAACAACATTGCGATTCACCCCAAAGCGGTATTAGATTACCCCAATGTGGATGCTGATCTGAAAAAAGCCGTAGAGTCCGCCGCTCGTGGCTACGCGAGCCCGCGTGCGTTTTTTGTGGAAAAACTGGCCGAAGGGGTGGCAACACTAGCAGCGGCATTCTATCCAAAAACCGTCATTGTGCGTATGTCAGACTTTAAGTCGAATGAATACCGCAAATTGGTGGGTGGATCACGCTACGAGCCCGAGGAAGAGAACCCGATGCTAGGGTTCCGTGGTGCCGCACGTTACATTTCTGAGGACTTCCAAGAGTGTTTCCGTATGGAATGTGAGGCGTTGAAAAAAGTACGCGATGAGATGGGGCTCACTAACGTAGAAATTATGGTGCCTTTTGTGCGTACCTTAACGCAAGCAGAAAAAGTGGTGAACTTATTAGCAGAAAACGGTTTAGAGCGCGGTAAAAATGGATTGCGCCTAATCATGATGTGCGAAGTTCCCTCTAATGCTATCTTAGCCGACGAGTTCCTACAGTATTTTGATGGTTTCTCCATCGGTTCTAACGATATGACGCAGTTGACTTTGGGCTTAGACCGAGATTCCGGTATGGAGCTATTAGCCGATGATTTTGACGAGCGTGATGCGGCGGTAAAATTCATGCTAAGCCGTGCCATTCAAGCATGTCGTAAAGCGGGTAAATACGTGGGGATTTGTGGTCAAGGCCCAAGTGATCACCCTGATCTAGCCGAGTGGTTACGTGACGAGGGAATTATATCTATTTCCTTGAACCCAGATACGGTTGTAGATACTTGGCAGCGTTTAGCAAAATAAAAAGCTAAAGCGCTTATTCTGTAGGTAATAGCCACCTCGTGCGAGGTGGCTATTTACTTTTGCTGCTAGGCAAGAACTTTTCAATGCCGCATAATAAAAAGCAATGAAATATAAAGAAAAGGAGTTGCGAGTGAATACAGTCACACCTATAGTGATTATTGGTGGTGGTGCGGGGGGGTTAGAGTTAGCCGCCAAGTTAGGGCGTAAGCATGGGCCTGATAAGGTGTATTTGGTGGATAAGGACACCGATCATATCTGGAAGCCTTCTTTACATGAGGTGGCGGCGGGCACACTGGATATTCATCGCGAGGGCTTGTCATATTTTATGTTAGCCCGTGATTGTCACTTTACGTTTATTTTAGGTGCTTTAGAAGGACTGGACAGAGAAAAGAAAGTTATTCATGTTGCGGCAGCACAAAATGAGGCCGGGCAAACACTTTTTCCCGCACGTACCATCGCGTATGGCACATTGGTGATAGCTGTGGGGAGTAAGTCTAATTTTTTCAATACTCCTGGTGCGGCTGAACACGCTATTACTTTGGATGCGACAGCACAGGCTGAGCATTTTCGCATGCAGTTGCTTCATGCGTTAACACAGCATCAAGGCACCGCAGCTGTGGATACAACGGCTGAGCCGGTGCGTATTGCAATTGTTGGAGGTGGAGCAACAGGGGTGGAATTAGCCGCAGAGCTAACCGAAGCCGTGGCAAGCTTACATTTTTATGGCGCAAATACTTTTACGCCTGAACGACATTTATCCATCACTCTTATCGAAGGGGCCGACCGTATTTTGGCGGCATTACCCCCTGAGTTGTCTGCACGTGCCACACAGTTATTGCATGATCGTGGGATTACGGTACGCACAGGCGTGCGCGTAACAGAGGTGCAAGCGAACCAGTTGGTTGATCAAAATGGTGAATGCTATGCGGCGGACTTGTGTGTATGGGCTGCTGGCATACAGGCACCTGTGTTTTTAACAACACTGGGCCTGGAGACGAATCGGATTCATCAATTAGTGGTCAATGAGCGCTTAGAAACAGTGGACCCATCGATTTATGCAATGGGCGATTGTGCGCAAGCGCCATGGGTGGGAGAGGATGCTTATCTTCCCGCCCGAGCTCAGGTGGCGCACCAACAAGCTAATTATTTACGGCGTGTTTTGGACGCAAAAATAAAAGGGCAAAGCCATACGGCACCTTTTACCTATAAAGACTATGGTTCTTTAGTGGCCGTAGGGCACTCTAAAGGCGTAGGAAGCTTGATGGGGGTGTTATCAGGGAAAAGTTGGTTTGTAGAGGGCCTGGTAGCACGCATGATGTATATGAGCCTACACCTGATGCATCATGCTGCCGTGTTGGGGGTGCTGCGTACGTTTAGTCTAGCGCTAGGGCGCTTATTGCTGAAACGCTCTGCCCCCCGCATTAAGTTGCATTGATCAGTCTTGACGGCGCGTATCGTGTTTGAGCCAGCGTTCTTGTTCGCGCTTCCAATCGCGATCGCGCGCAGTATCGCGTTTATCATGTTGCTTTTTCCCTTTGCCCAATCCGATGTCCATTTTGATGCGACCACGGCTAAAATGGAGGTTGAGGGGTACCAGGGTGTAGCCGCGCTGTTCAACGCGACCAATGAGCTTGCTGATTTCCTCGGCTTTAAGTAAAAGCTTACGAGTGCGAGTGCTGTCTGGCACAATATGGGTAGAAGCATTTGGAAGTGGGCTAATATGCATCCCGATGACCCAAATTTCGCCATCTCGAATCACAATGTAGCTTTCAGCAAGCTGCACATGACCACTGCGGATGGCTTTGACCTCCCAACCCTGTAAAACAAGCCCAGCTTCGTAGCGTTCTTCGATGAAATACTCGTGACGCGCTTTACGATTTTCAACAATACTCATGAATTCATCACCTATCTTAGGTAAAATCGATTTATTTTATCTACTAATCCGACTCGATGCATACAGTTAAACGATCCGTCTTAGTTCCTTATTCTGCTGCTCAAATGTTTGATCTGGTCGCCGATGTGGCGCGTTATCCAGAGTTCATGCCATGGTGCGGTGGCGCTTGCGTACATGAAGAAAATGATCAGGGCATGCGTGCTTCTGTCACCATCAGTATTGCTGGCATTAAACAAAGCTTTACCACTCAAAATACCCATGATTATCCCAGGCATATACGTTTGCAGCTGGTAGATGGCCCTTTTTCTGATTTAAAAGGGGATTGGTATTTTACCGCGTTAGGCGATGAGGGGTGTAAAGTGGAGTTTGTCATGGAGTATGCTTTTTCTAGTCGCGCCCTTGAAATGGTTGTTGGCCCCATTTTTAATCGGGTAGCAAATAGTTTTATTGACTCCTTTACGCGCCGAGCCTTGGATTTATATGATTAGTTCAAGGCAAACATCTAAGCTATGACTATGATAACAATTGAAATCGTTTTTGCGGCAAAAAATACACTTTGGCAGCAAACCTTAACGTTGCCTGCAGGTGCGACCGTACAGGAAGCTTTGGAGCAAAGCCGATTATTTCATGATCACCCCGAGGCGCAGCATTTAGCTGTGGGTATTTTTGGGGAGCGCTGCCATCAAGATACACGGCTGCAAGCCGGGGACCGGATCGAGGTTTATCGACCTTTGGTTTTTGACCCGATGGAATCCCGGCGCCGTCGTGCGGCGCACCGCGCTAACCAACAAACCAAAAGCACACGCCGGCGCACATTGAGTGCGGCGGCGCGTATGGTGATCAATCGCGAGGGCTAAATCAATATTTAGCGATTTCCCAACCGTAAGGCAAAGTTTGGACGGTAATAGCGGTTTGCGGAGCGCTGGCCAAACAAATGGATTGGGTTTGAATTTGCTCAATGTGGACTTCCATGAGTAGCGCCCAACACTGAGCTTGTGGGTCGTATGCTGCATTAATAATACGTCCGCATGGGCGCTCGAGGTCGTCGCAAGCAAAGATATCCATACCAGCACGAATATCGCTTTGGGCATCCACGGCCAATGTACCTAGGGCTGCACGACGTTTTGCGGTAGTGCGGTAATGCAAACGAGCCACCACTTCTTGCCCAGGAAAGCAGCCTTTTTTGAAATTTACGCCCCCAATAATATCCAGATTGATATCTTGGGGTAAAAACGTTTCGTAAATGGGGGCTTGTACCCAAGGCAGACCGGCATAAATATCGGCAGCAGCCCAATGCGCTGGTGAGAGCTCGGCGGCTTGAATTTGATTGTCCCAATCAATGACCCAGGCGCGAGCACTTTGTTCACTTGCATTGGGTGCGGCTATCCATGTGAGTGCTTGCTCGTGACGTACAGCATAATGCGCTTGAGGCAGTTGAAAGCCAGGGCTGTCTGGGAGCAGAGCACCATAGACCTTCGTATGTATAGGTGTGATGCTGACCTTGGCACGTAATACAAACATAGATAAACGTTTGCGCACTTGTTCTTCGATGGAGCGATCAATCATCACGTATAAATGCGCGGGCTGTTGAGGGTCGCGCCAGACGAGCATGGTGGCTTGTAAGCGTCCTTTAGCCTGACAAAACCCTGCTAATACGGCCTGATTTTCTGTGAGCTCATTAACAGAGCTCGTTAGCTGAGACTGCATAAAGTCTAAGGTGTCCGCACCAGTAATATGCCAGAGAGCTAGATGCGAAAGAGGACAGACAGATTGAGCAGAGAGTAAAGAGTGATTCATGATGTTAATACAGCGCAGATAAATAAAAGGGATTCTATATAATAACTTGCTTAGCTTAAGGTTAAAATGATGCCACTAAGTGATGAAAGGAATAAAAAACAGCTATGAAAAAAAAACGCGTTCTCATAGGGAGTTTTTTGCTGGCGCTTTTGCTAGCGCTGGTAAGTGCCTATGGCGTGTGGTGGTGGGTGATGTGGCGTGCTGTGCCTATGCAAGCTGAACGAGTGGACTATATTATTGAGTCTGGCTCTGGACCTAAAGCCATTGCTCGCACTATGCGCCAAGCTGGCATCGCTGTAGATGAAAACCATTTTGCTCTTTTGGCACGCCTAACGGAAAAAGATACACAGCTACAGGCGGGTGCGTATGAGGCCGTGCAAGGCGATAGTTTGTGGACTTTACTAGAGCGTATGGCCCAGGGCGATATGATGCAGACACGTATTACCTTGGTAGAGGGGTGGGATTATAAGCGTATACGTCAACAGCTGGCCGCAGACCCAAATATTAAACAGACGCTTACTACAGTGGGTGATAGTGAATTACTGGAGCGTTTAGGGGCTCAAGCGACTCACCCCGAAGGACTGTTTTACCCAGATACATATGTGTTTGTACCAGGTAGTACGGATTTTGATATTTTGCGTCGTGCCTACCAGGCGCAAACAGAGTTATTACAGCAGCTTTGGGAAAGTCGTGACCCGGATTTGCCATTAAAAACCCCTTATGAAGCGTTGATCTTAGCTTCTATCGTTGAAAAAGAAACCGGTCATGGCGAAGACAGGGCGCGTGTAGCAGGGGTGTTTATTAACCGTTTGCGTATTGGTATGTTGCTGCAAACGGATCCGACAGTGATTTATGGGATGGGGGATCAGTATCAGGGGCGTATACGGAAAAAAGACCTACAGACAGATACGCCATGGAACACTTACACGCGAGCGGGATTACCGCCTACACCCATTGCCAGTCCTGGTAAAGCCGCTTTGTTAGCGACCCTACACCCTGAAAAGCATGATTATCTGTATTTTGTTTCACGCGGTGATGGGACCAGTGAGTTCTCCAAAAACTTGCGCGATCACAATCGGGCAGTACGTAAATATATTTTGAATCGAAGTGGCTAAGCATGACGGAAAAAAAAGGATTGTTTTTAAGCCTGGAAGGGGTGGATGGGGCTGGTAAAAGCACCCATATTCCTTTTATGGCAGACTATATACAGCAAGCAGGTATACCGGTAGTCATAACGCGCGAGCCTGGTGGCACAGAGCTTGGCGAGGGCTTACGGGAGTTATTATTGCATCAGCCGATGCATCTTAAAACCGAGACTTTGTTGATGTTTGCGGCTCGCAATGAGCATATAGAAACAGTGATTCAACCAGCACTCAATGCGGGTAAGTGGGTGCTTTGTGATCGGTTCAGCGATGCCAGCTATGCTTATCAGGGGGGAGGCAGGCAGCTAGGAGCCACCGCCATTGAGATACTGGAACACTGGGTACACCCAGACTTACAACCCGATCGTACCTGGCTATTTGATTTGCCCTTAGCGGTTGCTGCCCAACGTTTACAAAGTGGGCGAGTTTTAGATCGTTTTGAAAAAGAGCAAGAAGCATTTTTTTACCGCACGCAACGCTTTTATCATCAGCGTGCGCAAGCACAGCCAGAGCGCTTTATTTGTATTGATAGTAGCCAAAGTGTGCAGCAGATTCAAACGCAGTTACAGCATCAGCTGGAGGCTTTGATTCTTTCTTGGAAAAACGTATGAGTCCTTTGGAGTTCTATCCGTGGCAACGCGCGACGGCGCAACGCTGGTTACAGCAGCGAGAGCGTTTTGCCCATGCTTGGCTCATTCATGGCTTAGCAGGAATAGGCAAAACCCAGTTTGCTAAAGCGGGAGCGGCGGCTTTGCTTTGTGAGCAGCCACAGTCGTTTTTAGCATGTGGTCAATGTGATGCTTGCCAATGGGTACAGTCAGGAAATCATCCGGATTTGCGTTGGGTGCGTCCGGATGCCGTCGCCGCCATAGAAAACCCTGATGATTCAACGATTGATAGTAAAACTCCCTCTAAATGGCTTCGTGTTGAGCAATTACGGGCGTTAACGGATTGGTTTAATACTGCTACGCACCGCGGTGGGTATCGGGTGGCTGTACTGTATCCGGCCGAAGCCTTAAATCCAGTATCGTCTAATGCACTGCTAAAAATTCTAGAGGAGCCGCCCACTCATACCGTATTTTTACTGGTGGCGGATCGCTATCAGCAGTTGTTGCCAACGATTATCTCGCGTTGTCGGCGCTTGCCTTTAAGTACCCCAGACCACACGACAAGTTTAGCTTGGCTACAAGCACAGATGGTACAAACGCCAGAGGCTTGGTTAGCCGCTGCCGGGGGCGCCCCTTTGGCCGCGTATCGTTTAGCGCAGCAAATGTCCAAACCCTACCCAGACTGGTTGGAACAGTTGCAAAATACGCTGCTTAAAGGACAAGAGCAAGCCATTATTGCCTTAGCGTCGGAAATAGAAAAAGAGCCGGCGACGCAATGGCTAACTGTATTACAGCGTTGGTATGTGGATTTGCTTTTGGCGTGTTATGGGCAGCCGGTACGTTACTACCCTGATTTGCAAGTGAGCACTCAGCAACTAAGCCAACGTAGTCATGCGCTACGCCTGCAGCAACAGTGGAAATGGTTGCTCACACAAAAGCAGCATAGTGAACACCCATTAAACGCTAAACTATGGGTACACACCGCATTAGAGCGTGTCATTCACAGTTTTATTCATTGATACCGATTATGTATATTGATTCGCATTGTCATGTGGATTTTCCTGATTTAGCTCAAGATATGGCGTCTTTGCGCCAAGCGATGCAGCATAATCAGGTCACACGTGCCTTAGTAGTAAGTGTTTGTTTAGAAGATTGGCCGCGTTTAATGCAAGTGGTAGAGGCCTACCCCGAGTTTTATGCGTCTGTAGGCGTGCATCCCGGTTATGATCAGGTGCCAGAGCCGACTTATGCTGAACTTTTTGAGCGCGCACAACATGAAAAAGTCATCGCTATTGGTGAAACGGGTTTGGATTATTATCGTTTGCAAGAGCCTTTGGATTGGCAGCGTGAGCGGTTTGCTTTGCACTTAGCAGTCAGTAAAGATACTGGACTACCCGTGATTGTACATACACGCCAAGCTATTGCTGACACGCTCGCCATTTTACGCGAGGGCGAGGTGGAGCAAAGTGGTGGTGTTATGCACTGTTTTAGTGAAGATTGGACGGCGGCTAAAAAAGCGCTGGATCTGGGGTTATATATCTCATTATCAGGTATTGTGACGTTTAAAAGTGCAAAACAAGTGCACGAGGTAGCACAAAAAGTGCCTTTGGATCGATTATTGATTGAAACCGATTCTCCATATTTGGCGCCGGTGCCGCATCGTGGAAAAATGAATCATCCTGCTTTGGTGGTGCATGTGGCGGAGTGTATTGCCCAATTGCGTGGGGTACCGGCAGCACAGATTGCGGACCAGACAACGCATAATTTTTATCAACTTTTTACAAAGGCTCAGCCATGATCAAACCATTACAAAAAATTGGTATTGGACTTGTTTTCGCTGTTAGTTGTAGCACAAGTTATGCAGTGGATGATAGTTTTTGGTTAGAGGTGCAAAATAATAAAACGGCGGCGGTTACGCGCTATTTAGCTCAGGGGGTAGACCCCAATATTAAAAGCCGTGAGCAACAACCAGTGGTGATGTGGGCGATACAAAATGAAGCGTGGGATGTATATGAGTTATTGCGCCAGCATCGCCAGTTTGAGCCCAATATAACCAATGCTAACGATGAAACTCCGCTAATGTATTTAGCCATTATGGGGCAAACCGAGCGGGCGCAAGCACTTATTCAGCAAGGCGCACAGGTGAACCGTTTAGGCTGGACGCCATTGCATTACGCGGCCTCAAAAAAACAAATCGCGATGACGCAGTTATTATTGCAGCATGGGGCTCTGGTGAATGCTCCAGCACCGGATGGAACCACACCTTTAATGATGGCAGCGCGCTCAGGCAGTGCAAAACTAGTGAACCTGCTTTTAGAGCAGGGGGCGGATCCAACCACATTGAGTGTGACAAAACTGTCTGCAGCGGACTGGGCCCAGTCGAATAAAAATACTCGTTTGGCGGCACGTTTACGTGAGATTGCTGCTGAATACGAGCAAAAACGAGCACAGAATCACGGGCAGGTGGCACCTATTTTGTTGGGACAAGGGCAAGAAGAGGTAGATAATCTGGAAACTGCGGAAAGCCGTCCTTCTACAGGAACGAGTCAGTATTTTGATTTAAAGCGATTTGAAGAGTGATGTTTTATTAGTCGTCATAAAAAGCCCCCAAAATGTGTTTTTTTGGGGGCTTTTTTGTGCTTGTTATTTACACGATTTGTTTATATTTCAATACGTTTCGTAGTGTTGGCATCAAACCAATGCAGTTGATAATCCTCGTTAAGACCAATTTGAATGGATTCACCAACTTGTAATGGGTTATCACGAGTGCTCTCTGTAGGGGTACGGATAACAAGCGTATGATCGCCATTACGACCGTGAATCAGCTGTTCTGAGCCTAAAATCTCGATCATTTCGATTTCCATAGGCAGCCCGGCTTGGTGTAAAGCAATATGCTCAGGACGAATCCCTAAAATAACTGATTTGCCATAGAGCGCGGGTGCAATTAAATGAGAAGGAAAGTGCAAAGCTATGTTTCTATCATTGTAGACCGTACCCTGTTGATCAATATGTACAGGGATTAAGTTCATCGGTGGTGAACCGATAAAACTGGCGACAAAGGTAGAGGCGGGCTTTTCAAAAACCTCCATGGGGGTACCAATTTGCTCTGCGACCCCTTTGTTCATCACAATCATACGGTGTGCCAAGGTCATGGCTTCAACTTGATCATGAGTGACGTAGAGGCTGGTGGTTTTAAGGCGTTGGTGCAAGCGTTGAATTTCCAAACGCATTTGTACCCGCAACTTAGCATCTAGGTTTGAAAGTGGCTCGTCAAATAAGAAAACCTTGGGTTCACGCACAATAGCGCGCCCCATGGCGACGCGTTGACGCTGTCCACCAGAAAGCTGACGCGGGCGACGATCAAGTAGATGCGAAAGCTCGAGAATCTGTGCAGCCACATTGACACGCTCCCGGATTTCCTCTTTGCTGAATTTGCGGATTTTTAACCCATAGGCCATGTTGTCATACACACTCATATGAGGGTAGAGCGCATAGTTTTGGAATACCATAGCGATATCCCGCTCAGCGGGCTCTAAGGTATTAACGACTTTACCATCAATCTCGATGGTGCCGCTGGTAATGCTCTCCAGTCCGGCGACCATGCGCATCAGGGTGGACTTACCGCAGCCGGACGGGCCCACAATGACCACAAATTCGCCATCTTGAACCTGCATATCAATGCCATGAATGACTTCGATATTACCCGGGTAGACTTTGGTGACTTGATTAAAAGTTAAGGTTGCCATAATTACTGTTATTCCTGTGCAGCGGTCTTATTTTTCTGAGTCGACCAGACCTTTAACAAACCATTTTTGCATAAGCATGACCACCAAAGCGGGTGGAATCATGGCTAGCATGGCGGTTGCCATAACGATATTCCATTGAGTGACACTATCACCACCGGAAATTAAACGCTTGATACCGATCACAATCGGGTACATATGTTCTTCAGTTGTGATAATTAAGGGCCAGAGGTATTGGTTCCAGCCATAAATAAACTGAATCACAAATAGCGCCGCAATACTGGTTTTAGATAAAGGCAAAAGAATGTCTTTAAAAAAGCGCATGGGACCAGCGCCATCGATGCGTGCGGCCTCGACCAACTCGTCAGGAATGGTGAGATAAAACTGCCTAAATAAAAAGGTGGCGGTGGCCGAAGCGATTAACGGCAAAGTTAAACCTGCGTAGCTGTTTAAGAGGCCCAAATCGGCAACGACTTTAAAAGTGGGGGCGATACGCACCTCTACAGGTAGCATAAGCGTGACAAAAATCATCCAGAAAAATACCATGCGCAGCGGAAAGCGAAAATACACCACAGCAAAAGCGGAGAGCATGGAGATAATGATTTTGCCTACGGCAATGGTGATTGCCATGATACTACTGACTAACAACATGCGGGCAACAGGGGGAGCATTACTGCCCGCCGCACCAAAGAGCGCTTCTTTGTAGTTAGACCAAAAGTGCTCGCCTGGGAGCAAAGACATAGGGGCTTGGGCGACTTCTACTGCAGATTGCGTAGAAGCGACAAAGGTGATGTACAAGGGGAACGCAATCACTGCCACCCCAAGTAACAAAATAAAATGACTAAAGAAGTCAAGTAAAGGACGTCGTTCAATCATAACTGGACCTAGTAATTCACACGACGGTCAATGTAGCGGAACTGGATCACAGTTAGCGCTATCACAATGAGCATCAAAATCACGGATTGAGCAGCAGAAGCCCCTAAATCCAACCCACGGAACCCAACGTTATAAACGCGGTATACCAAAATTGATGTGCTTTCGCCCGGACCACCTTGTGTCATGACATCAATGATAGCGAAGGTATCAAAGAAGGCGTAAATGACGTTAACCACCAATAGGAAAAATGTGGTCGGTGATAATAAGGGAAAAACAATGGACCAAAAACGACGCATTGGGCCGGCACCGTCAATGGCCGCCGCTTCAATCAGTGAGCGAGGAATGGCCTGTAAGCCAGCAAGGAAAAACAAAAAATTATAAGAGATTTGTTTCCAGACAGAGGCCATCACCACCAAGAGCATGGCATCATCAGCATCTAGGCGAGGGTTCCATGCAATACCGAGCTCAAATAAAAATACGGCAATAATCCCTACCGATGGTGAGAACATAAAGAGCCATAAAACCCCTGCAACAGCCGTTGCTACTGCATAAGGCCAGATGAGCATGGTTTTATAAAAAGCCGCGGCGCGAATCACGCGGTTAGCGAGTACCGCTAGTAATAGGGAGATCGCCAGCCCAGCAACAGCGACTAATAGAGAGAACTTGGCCGTGATTTTAAATGAGTTCAGATAGGCTTGTTGTGAAAACAGCTCTCTGAAATTATCTAAACCCACGAAACTGGAGCTCAGCCCAAAAGGGTCTTCCAGATGAAACGACTGCCACAATGCTTGACCCGCAGGCAAAAAGAAAAAAATGACTGTAATCGCCAGTTGAGGCGCAAGCAATAAGTAGGGCAGCGTTTTATGGTTAAAAACGACACGCTTTTCCATAGGAAATTGACAAGAAAATAAAGACCGCAACAAAGAGTCTTTGAGTGGTAAAAGAGAAAAAAGCAAATACCGGAATGAGGGGATCACCCCCATTCCGGTATGAATTGTAGTCTAAACGACAGCATTAAGCTGTTATTTTACACTTTTCTCAAAGCGTTCTAATAACTCATTACCGCGTTTAACCATATTTTTTAACCCCTCTTCGGGACTGATTTGACCGGCGAAGATTTTTTCCATTTCGCCGTCTTCAATGTCACGAATTTGAGGTAAATAGCCTAAACGGATACCGCGTGAGTGTTCGGTGGTTTGAGCATCAAGCTGCTTAACTGCCACGTCAGCACCTACGTTTTTCTCATAAAAGCCAGAGTCTTTGGTGAGCTCGTAGCCGGCAGTGGTTACAGGCACATAACCCGTGTTTTGGTGCCAAGCGGCGGCTTGTTCAGGACTAGAGATAAATTTAAAGAATTCGGTTACCCCTTTGTAAACCTCATCTGACTTGTTGGCAAACACCCATAGAGATGCGCCACCAATGACGGAGTTTTGTGGAGCATCTTTTACGTCAGCATAGTAAGGCAATGAAGCGGTACCAAACTCAAATTTTCCTGTTTTGATAATGTTAGCGCGGTTACCACTGGAGCCAGTAAACATGCCACATTTCCCAGCAGTAAATAGTGCGTTGGAGGTGTCGCCACGCCCGCCGTAGGTAAATGAGCCCTCTTTAGCCATGTCGGCTAAAAAGCTTAGGTGTTTAACAAATAAAGGCTGATCAATCTCTAAGCGAGCATTTAGGCCACCAAAGCCATTATTTTCACTGGCAAAAGGAACATTATGCCAAGCAGCGAAGTTCTCGAGTAAAATCCAAGAAGGCCAAGAGGTGGTGTAGCCACATTCGTAGCCGGCTTCACGGATTTTTTTGCCGGCTTCAGCGACCTCTTCCCAAGTTTTAGGTGGGTTTTCTGGATCCAAGCCAGCTTTTTTGAAAGCGTCTTTGTTGTAATATAGCACGGCCGTGGAGCTATTAAACGGCATGGAAACAAGCTTGCCGTCGCTCGAGGAATAATAGCCAGCCACTGCCCCTAAGAAATCGTTGGGGTCAATGGGGTTACCAACCTTTTCTGACATCTCTTGTACAGGTTGAATCGCCCCTTTGGCGTGCATCATGGTGGCGGTGCCTACCTCGAAAACCTGTAGAATATCGGGGGCGTTACCTGCACGGAAAGCGGCAATACCAGCGTTCATGGATTCGCCATAGTTACCTTTGTAGCTGGGCTTGACCTCGTAGTCGGATTGGCTTTTATTAAAGGCTTCAACCAGTTCGTTGACTCGGTCCCCAAGTGCGCCTTCCATGGAGTGCCAAAACTGAATGTCTGTTGCGGCATGGGCTGTACCCATCATGGCGATAAGGGCCGCTACAGATAGGGTAAAGGTTGATTTACGCATATGCGTTCTCCTGTTGTGTGTACGGAATGAACAAGCCAGCTTGTTATATCAGAAATGCATTTAAGCATATGACTTGTTTATTACATTGGCGTGACTGTACCCAGTAAATAGTGGTTTGGTCAATCTTATTAAATCAAATACACTTGCATTATTGTTGAGTTTACCGCGTAGGACTGAAATTTTTTTATGATAAATCAAAAACATACTATAACGTTGGCGTTTATTGGTGGCGGCAACATGGCGTCGGCTTTGTCAGCAGGGCTGATCGGTAAGCGTTGTGCTGCCGAAGATATTTTGGTCATCGACCCAAATGAGCAGGTTCGAGAAAATTGGCAGCAGCAAGGCACGCATACAGCAGAGATGCCGCAAGCACAACTAGCGCAATACCGGGTTTGGGTGTTGGCCGTCAAGCCGCAGCACATGAAAAAAGTCCTGCAACAATGTCAGCCCTTTATTCAGCCAGACACATTAATCATTAGCGTGGCCGCTGGGATTACGGCAACGGCCATCGCAGAGCGTTTGGGTTTTGAGGACCAGCCTCATCAGCGTGTTATTCGTTGCATGCCTAATACGCCAGCGTTAATCGGTTGCGGTATGACTGGGCTGCTGGCATTGGATGCCGTTGACGAGGACGATAAAGCAGTGGCGGAATATTTATTTAAAACGGTGGGCGAGTATGTATGGGTAGAGAATGATGAAGCCATTGATGCGGTCACGGCTTTATCGGGTAGCGGTCCGGCTTATGTGTTTTTGTTTTTGGAGTCGTTGATTCAAGCGGGGCAAGCCCAAGGTTTATCTTTGGATCAAGCTAAAAAGCTGGCTTTTGCTACGGTAAAAGGCGCCACCGAATTAGCGGCTTTATCGCCCTTGCCGCTAGCGCAACTTCGAGAAAATGTGACCTCCGAGGGCGGGACTACAGCAGCGGCTTTAGCTGTATTTAAAGATCAGAATTTTTCAACTATTGTGCAACAAGCGATGGATGCAGCCAAACAGCGTGCCGCAGAACTCGCGCAACATTACTCATAAGGATTTCCATGGCAACCCTTCGTTTTGAACCCATGACTCCCCGTCAACAAGCCATTGCAGTATTGCTCATGATTCTCATTGTCGTGGCATCGAATGTGATGGTGCAGTACCCCATTAATAACTGGTTGACATGGGGGGCAGTGAGTTATCCCATCGCTTTTCTCGTCGCTGATGTGCTAAATCGTCGTTTTGGGCCACAGGCGGCGCGGCGCGTGGCTTATTTTGGTTTTGTGGCTGCTTTAGTGATTTCCGCTTTTGTGGCTACACCACGCATTGCTCTGGCATCGGGCAGCGCTTTTTTAGTGGCTCAGCTTTGTGATATTTATGTGTTTGACCGCTTACGTCACCGCACTTGGTGGCAAGCACCATTTGTGGGGGGGGTGGCAGGCGCCACGTTGGATACCTTTGTCTTCTTTAGTGTGGCGTTTGCTGGTACGAGTATGCCATGGCAAACACTGCTCTTAGGTGACTTGGCGGTTAAGTTGTGTTTAAACACTTTTATGTTGGCTCCATTCCGCGCATTAATGTGGAACTTAGCTAACCCCAGTAAAATCAATAACTGATATAGATCAATAGATATGGGGGAGCGCTAGGGCTATTACGTAGTGACAAGTTGGCGTGATTTGTCACAAAATACCCTATGTCTTATTGGCTGTTGCCTCTTAACAAAGAGACAACAGCCCTTTATTTATGTTGTTCTGGCGTTGCTTAAATGCTGCCATCATCCGCTTTTTGGGACCGCTCATATGTCGGATTTACTTCCTCAGCTTGTGCAACAGCTCTTCAATGGGCTGTCATTAGGCGCCATTTATGCGCTGATTGCCATTGGTTACACCATGGTTTATGGCATCATCGGCATGATTAACTTTGCCCATGGTGAAATTTATATGATTGGCGCCTATACGGGTTTGGTGACCCTTTCTGCGATTGGCATGAACTCGGGTTTACCTGTTTTACTGATTGTGCTGATCATGTTGCTGGTGGCGGCGGCAGTGACGGCAGCCTATGGTTTTGCGGTAGAAAAAGTGGCTTATGCCCCTTTGCGTGGTAGTCCTCGTTTGGTGCCGTTAATCTCTGCCATTGGGATGTCGATTTTCTTACAAAACTGGGTGGCTTTGGGTCAGGGGGCGCGTGATATGGCTGTGCCTAACTTGGTGTCAGGTTCACTGCAGCTTTCACTGGGCGAGAGTTTTGTATTTAATGCGCCCTATGCGCGTATTTTGATTATTGTGACCACTGTGGTGTTGATGGTGGCTTTGACTTTATTTATCAAATACTCACGTATAGGTCGAGCCTCACGTGCCTGTTCCCAAGATCTAGGAATGGCAAATTTACTGGGTATAGATACAAGTCGTATTATTTCCTTTACCTTTATTATTGGCGCGATGTTAGCGGCAGTGGGTGGGGTATTGATTGCATTAGCGATTGGTAAGCTAAATCCTTTTATCGGATTTATTGCTGGCATCAAGGCGTTTACGGCAGCAGTACTAGGAGGCATCGGCAGTATTCCTGGCGCGATGCTTGGGGGGGTGTTACTAGGGCTTGCTGAAACCTTTGCAGCGGCGTATATCTCTTCCCAATACAAAGATATCGTGGCATTTGCGTTGCTGGTGTTGATTCTCTTGTTTAGACCAACGGGCCTTTTAGGTAAACCGGAAGTGGAGAAGGTGTAATGGCCAAGCGAATTCAACATGCTTTTTTTGCGGCGTTGTTGGCTGGGGTAATCATTGCGCCGATTTTTGGTTTTCAAATTTTACGGGTGGGCATGCAAACCACCTTGCAACCCGATTGGCCAATGATTTTTTGGGGTATGGGCTTGGTGTTTGTATTCCAATTAATACGACCCTCCCTTTTGTCCCTATTAGCTAAACGTCAACAAAGTTTTAGTTTGCCACGCCTTAATGATAAAACGCGGCAAGTAGCGCTGTTCTTTATTATTATTGGCGCTTTAATCTGGCCATTTTTTTCAGGGCGAGCGGAAATTGACATCGCTACCCTCGTACTGATTTATGTCATGCTTGGCCTAGGGCTTAACATTGTCGTGGGTTTTGCGGGGCTATTAGATTTAGGCTTTGTTGGTTTTTATGCTGTGGGCGCATATACCTATGCACTCCTGTATTACTGGGCGGGATGGGGTTTTTGGGCCTCATTGCCCGCAGCAGGGGCAATGGCAGCATTGTTTGGCTATTTACTGGGCTTTCCTGTTTTGCGCCTGCGTGGGGATTATTTAGCCATCGTGACTTTAGGCTTTGGGGAAATTATCCGCTTATTATTAATTAACTTATACCCTATCACTGGCGGTCCTGATGGGATTTCAGGGATACCTAAACCAACAGTGTTTGGTTATGTGTTAGCTCGTCGTGCTCCCGAGGGGCAGATGACTTTCCATGAGCTCATGGGCTGGAAGTTTAATAATGTGGATGTGATCATTTATCTTTATTTATTGGCGCTGATTTTGGCATTGATCACGCTGTTTGTGTCGAATCGCTTGATTCGTATGCCAATCGGTCGTGCTTGGGAGGCCTTGCGCGAGGATGAGATTGCTTGCCGTTCGTTGGGGTTAAATCCAACGGGGATTAAACTATCGGCTTTTACTATTGGGGCAATGTTTGCTGGATTTGGGGGCGCCTTTTTTGCGGCGCGACAAGGGCTAGTGAATCCTGAGTCATTCACATTTATCGAATCTGCGCTGATTTTGGCTATTGTGGTTCTAGGGGGGATGGGGTCGCAGCTAGGGGTGATTTTAGCAGCCATACTGTTGACGGTAGTCCCAGAGATAGCGCGTCAGTTCGCTGAGTATCGCATGTTAATTTTTGGTTTGGTAATGGTGGTCATGATGGTGTGGCGCCCTCAGGGCTTATTACCTGTTAAGCGACCCCATGTGGAGTTAAAAGCATGAGTGCGATTTTATCGGTTCAGGATCTGACCATGCGCTTTGGCGGGTTATTGGCGGTAGATGCCGTAAGTTTTGAGGTACAACCCCATCAGGTGTTTGCCATCATTGGGCCCAACGGGGCGGGTAAAACCACGGTTTTTAACTGTATCAGTGGTTTTTATAAACCCACTGCTGGACAGATTATGCTAGAAAACGCACCTATTCATGGGATGCCTAGTCACAAAGTCGCTCAAAAAGGGGTGGTGCGTACGTTTCAAAATGTGCGCTTGTTTAAGCAGCTGACCGTTTTAGAAAATCTACTCGTGGCTCAGCATCAGCAGCTTAATACGAGTTTGTTGGGGGGTTTACTGAAAACACCGGCATATCGGCGCTCAGAGGCACAAGCACAAGAAGCAGCAGCTAAATGGTTGGATTTTATGGATTTGCGTGCTTATGCCAATCGAGAGGCAGGCAATTTGGCTTATGGGCATCAACGCCGTTTGGAGATCGCACGCTGTATGATTACGCAGCCACGTTTATTGTTACTTGATGAGCCGGCAGCAGGGTTAAACCCACAAGAAAAAAAAGAGCTGCAGGTGCTCATCGATACGCTACGGCGTGATATGGGGGTGGCGGTGTTATTAATTGAACATGATATGAGCTTAGTCATGGGTATTTCTGATGAGATTCTTGTCATGGAGTATGGTAAGCCCATTGCTATGGGCACACCGTCAGCTATTCAAAATGATCCGCGTGTGATTAAAGCCTATCTAGGAGAAGAGTAAGTGTTAACACTCACGAATGTATGCACTTATTATGGTGCAATTCAAGCCCTAGACCAGGTAAATGTGCAGGTAAACCAAGGTGAGATCGTGACGCTGATCGGAGCCAATGGTGCGGGCAAAACCACCTTGTTGATGACGGTGTGTGGCTCACCTCGTGCCAGTTCTGGTTCGGTGGTTTTTGAGGGAAAGGATATTACACAGCAGCCTACGCATTTAATTATGCGTAATGGCATTGCGCTTTCTCCCGAGGGACGGCGTGTTTTTCCTGATCTGACCGTCTCTGAGAACTTAAAAATGGGCGGGTTTTTCTTATCCAAAGCCGATATAGAAGCCGGAGAAGACCATGTTTATGAGCTTTTCCCACGGCTCAAGGAGCGGGCTCAACAGCGTGCTGGTACTATGTCAGGGGGCGAGCAACAAATGCTGGCGATTGGGCGTGCTTTGATGACTCAGCCACGTTTATTGTTATTAGATGAGCCAACCTTAGGCTTAGCACCACTTATTATTGCGCAAATTTTTGAGATTATTCAGACCATTCGTGACGAGGGGGTTACCGTATTTTTGGTGGAGCAAAATGCGAATAAAGCCCTACAAATTGCCGATAGAGCTTATGTGTTAGAGACTGGTAAGGTCATTATGGAGGACACAGGGCAAAATCTTTTGGCCAATGACGAGGTGCGCAAAGCCTATTTGGGTGGCTAGGCCGGTGGTTATCTAGAAAAAAAGCGGTCATAAAGACCGCTTTTTTATTTTAGCCCCTCGGCTGCTAGTGCAGCTTGGACACCATCGTCCTGATGCAATAAAGCAAAAAATCGTGGTAAATGCTCAAAGTCAGAAAGATCGATGTCTGCGCGTTGTGCCCAACGTAGGGTTACGTACAAATACGCATCCGCGATTGAACGCTTCCCTACCAAGTAGTCTTTGTCTGCGAGTTGCTGATTAATGATCGCATAAAACTGTTTTAGACGGCGCACGGCATTACTTTGCAGTTCTTTTTGGCATGATTCGTGCTGGGCATACATGGGCGCCCCAAACAGTAAGCCATAATGACGATGGATATCTGAGTTAATTAAGCCAAGCCACATTAAGGTTTGTGCGCGCTCGACAAGATCTTGGCTTAGGAGTTGGCTTTTAGGGTGTTTATCGGCCAAATACTGTAAGATCGCGCTGCTTTGGGTTAGGCATAGATCACCATCGGTAAACGCTGGAGCAGATCCCAATGGGTTCAGCGCAAGGAACGTAGCTTGTTTGAGCTCTTCGCGGCTAACGGCTTGCGATGCGTAGGGTTTACCAATCCACTCTAAGACGATGTGTACTGCCAAAGAGCATGCGCCTTGTAGGTAATAGAGTTTCATTTTTGTGTCTTCCTTCGAGATTGAGGTTGTAAGTGCTGCTCTAGGAATTGTTCCATGCGCTCGTAGAATTCAAACTTATTCTCTTCGTTCTGGAAACCATGTCCCTCATTCTCTTTTACCATGTATTCGACTTCAACATGACGGGCTTTTAACGCATTGACCATTTGATCACTTTCTGCTTTATTAACGCGAGGGTCTTGGGCGCCCTGGGCAATAAACAGAGGGGTTTTAATATGCTGTGCGTTCAAAGCAGGGGAGGTGGCTTCCAGACGTTCGCGATCTTTTTCTGGGTGCCCAACCATGGTGTACATTTTTTCTAGCAAAGGGCGCCAATATGGTGGAATGGTTTGCATAAATGTGAGTAAATTCGAAACCCCCACATAATCAATAGCGGCGGCGTAGACATCGGGGGTTTTGCAGATAGCCATAAGTGTGGCGTAGCCACCGTAACTTCCGCCATAAATAGCTAATCTGTTAGGGTCAGCAACGCCTTGTTTGAGCAACCATGCGACACCGTCACTGATGTCATCTTGCATGCTTAAGCCCCATTGTCCAAAACTGGCTTCCCAAAAACGTCGGCCATAGCCAGTTGAGCCGCGGAAATTAATCTGTAAGACGGCATAACCACGATTAGCCAAAAATTGGACTTCAGGGTTAAAGCCCCAACTATCGCGCGCCCATGGACCGCCATGTGGATTGACCACTACAGGAAGGTCACGGGGCTCCATTCCTACAGGTAGGGTCAAGTAGCCATGGATTTCTAAGCCATCGCGTGCAGTAAAGCGGATAGGGCGCATGCTCGCCATGTGGGCAGGGTTAAGCTTGGGATTGATTTCGCCAAGATGATGAAGCTGTTGGGTTTCATCATGGTAAATAAAACGATGCCCTGGCGTGCGGTCGCTATATGCAGCAACCACAAAGGTTTTCTCATCACGGGTAGCGCTTTGTAGGCTGACTTCGTAACCCGGCAGCAGGTCTTTTAAGCGTTGGTGACGGATAGCGCTGATTTCATCAAAAAAGTGATAGTGGAGCTTGTCGGCCTCAAAATAAGCAGCGGTTAAGACATGACGTAAGCGAGAATAGCCCGCACCGAGCAAATCGTATTTTGCATTTTCAAAAATCAGTTGCTCTTGTTCTGGCTGATTGGGGTCGATGAGCACTAAAGCGGCCGTGTCACGACCTCGGTTACTGAGTGCATAAAACTTTTGATTGTCTTTATCAAAAAACTGGGGGGTAACATCCGTACGAAAGTCCGTCTGGATAATAACGCTAAACTCGTCTGCATCATGACGACGGTGGAGCACCGCGGTATGTAAGCCATCGCTAGCAATCGCCAAACGCACCGTTCCTTGATGATCTGTTTGCCAACCAATGATGTTACCGGGGTTTTGGGCTACTGCTTGTTGTTCACCGGTGTGGATATTGACACGATACACATCAAAAGCTTCAGGGTTACGCGCATTGTGAGCAATGAGCAAATGATCAGGGTCATCTTCTAGGTCATCTTGGATACCAGCACGTGCGCCTTCAAAGGGGGTTAGGTCTTTGCTTTCTCCGGTTTGCGCATCCACAGCGAGCACATGATAATTTTCATCACCGTTAAAGTCTTTGGCATAGACAATGGTATTAGGACCTTTCCAAAAAAAACCATCGACATCGCGTTCGGTTTCATAGGTGACTTGCTTGGGGGCCCCAACGGGTTTACCTTGATCTAGGGTTTGCACAAACACATTTAAGCGCGTGGCATGACCAACATTGATGGGTTGTAAAAAACCAATCATCGAGCCATCGTCAGAGAGGGCGTAAGCACTGCGTTGTGGGTTTTGGAAAAAATCGCGTAACTCATACCGCGGGGCGATCGTGTCTTGCTGCTCCACCAAATGAAAGTTCATACAACCATCCTAAATACGTTTCGATAAAAAGAAATTAAACCTATACTCTTATCATAGACCGAATTAAAAACCCCGTGCTTTACTTTTTCTTTCTAGAGTGGGCTTATGCAAATTGTATTTCTTGATCAGGCTACTATGGCACCGACTGTGCGTCTTCCTGAACCCAATTTTATGCATCAGTGGCAGGGGTATGATCAGACTACAGCGGAGCAGGTGGTGCAGCGGGCTCAACATGCAGAGATTGTGATTAGTAATAAGGTCCCCTTAGAGGCAGATACGCTTAAGCAGCTGCCTAAATTAAGGCTAATTGCTGTGCCAGCAACGGGTTACAACCATATAGATATCGAAACATGTAAAAATTTGGGGGTTCAGGTGTGTCATGTCCCCGACTATGCTCAAACCACTGTGCCGGAGCACGTGTTTGCTTTGATTTTTGCTTTGCAACGGCAGTTGTTGCCTTATCAGCGTTCGTTGCTCGCGGGGCGCTGGCAGCAAAGCGGTCAGTTTTGTTATTTTGATTACCCGATTCGCGATTTAAAAGGCAGCTATTTAGGTTTGGTCGGCGCCGGGGCGCTCGGCTCCGAGGTAGCGCGCATTGCTAGCGCTTTAGGTATGCACGTGCTACAAGCAGAGCATAAGGGGGCGAAACAGTGCAGAGAGGGCTACGTTCGTTTTGAACAGATGCTAGAACAAAGCGATATTATTTCTTTACACTGTCCTCTTACCCCTCAAACACATCATTTGCTAGATGCGCAAGCATTTGCGCAAATGCAGCGTCAACCTATGATAATTAATACCGCCAGAGGGGCTTTGATTGACCCTGATGCTTTGGTCCATGCTTTGCAAGTAGGGCAGATCCGTGCTGCAGGGATTGATGTGTGTGAAATAGAGCCACCGCCAGCTGATCATCCCTATATGCAGCTAGTGGGGACGGATCATTTTATTTTAACGCCTCATATTGGCTGGGCTTCGATTGAAGCCATGCAGTTTGTGGCAGATCAGACCATAGCGAATATTAATGCTTTTGTTGCAGGGCAGCCGATTCACTTAGTGCAATGATGAATGATTTACCAAATTTTTCTTTAGCAGGGCAGTTAGCCCTTATTACAGGTGCGACACAAGGACTAGGTAAGGCTATTGCTTATGCAATGGCAGCCTCAGGCGCCCACGTGATTATAAATGGTCGTAACGCAATCGGTTTAACCGCCTTGCAGCATGATTTACAAGCACGTGGCTATCAGGTTGATGTCTTTGCTCAAGATATTACTGATTACGCATCTTATGCGCATAATCATAATATATTATGTAAAGAAATAGGAATTCCAAGTATTCATGTCAATACTGTGGGTCCCCGACTAAGAAAAGGGTTAATAGATTGTCAGCCACTAGAGATTCAAGAACATATTCAACAGCATTTAACCGCTACTTTATTAATTTCACGTCTCGCAGCATTAAAAATGAAAGAGGCTCAACTGGCTGGACGTATCATTAGCTTTTCATCTATTGCAGGACGTATAGTCAGACCAGAGGACAGTATTTATCCTATTGCCAAACAAGGTATAGAGGCCATGGTACGCATGTTAGCTGTAGAGTTTGGTGCTTTTAGTATTACGAGCAATGGTATTGCTCCTGGTACTTTTGCTACCGAATCCAACCAACAGCTTGCCCGTGATCCTGTTCAAGGTTTACGTGTTTTGGGACGAAATCCAATGCAACGCTGGGCCGAACCCCATGAAATTACTGGCGCTGCTGTATTTTTAGCTTCTCCTGCCGCCTCCTATGTAAATGGCCATGTTATGGTAGTGGATGGTGGCTTTTCTATTACTTTTTAACGTGTACTAATTTTCTATGCAGGCAGTGCGTATTGCTATTAATGGTTATGGGCGGATAGGGCGTTGTGTATTACGAGCTATCTATGAACGACAACTTGAACAAGAACTAGAAGTGGTCGCTATTAATGAACCCGCTGATCTAGAAACCATGGCGTATTTAACGCAGTTTGACTCCACTCATGGTGTATTTCCAGGCAAAGTAGGGCGTAGCGAAAATAGCTTATTAATTAATGGTAAAGCCATTCAAGTATTTCATCACACGCAGCCTGATGCGGTTGATTGGCAAGCCTTAGACATTGATATTTTATTAGAGTGTTCTGGCGCTTATAGTCAACGAAGTGAGCTGGAAAAATTCATTCAAGCGGGTTGTCCACGGGTTTTAGTCTCTCAACCTACAGATAGCGCTAACGAAGTCGATTACACCGTAGTATTAGGTATCAACGATACCGAGCTAAATGGGCAGCAGAGCATTGTGTCGAATGCTTCCTGTACAACGAATGCCATCATTCCTGTACTGGCTGAGCTCGATGCCGCGTATGGGGTGGATTATGCTTTTCTTACTACTTTGCATTCGGTAATGAATGATCAACCCATGATTGATGGTTACCATCATAGTGATTTACGCCGCACCCGTTCTGCCATGCAGTCCATGGTACCTGTGGCAACAGGTTTAGCACGTGGAGTAGAGCGCCTATTGCCTCAACTACAAGGCCGAGTCCAAGCCAAAGCGATTCGTGTGCCTATTTTAAATGTATCCGCTATTGATCTGATGGTGAAGTTACGCCGCTCTACCACCAAAGAGGAAATTAATAGTCTTTTCATTCAAGCTGCGCAACGTCATCCGAATACGTTATCCTATTCGGACAGACCTCATGCTTCTATTGATTTTAACCATGACGCTCACTCTGCCATTATTGATGGCAGCCAAACCTGTACGAACCAAGACGGTTTGGTGAACTTATTTGTCTGGTTTGATAATGAATGGGGCTTTGCCAATCGTATGATTGATATCAGTCAGCTTTGGGCTAGCCGTTTTCAATCTCAGTCCACTTAAGTACAGCTCATCGGTAACCGTCTTGCATGCTAATTTTTTAGGATTTGATCATGCAAAACACCCGTATTGAAACCGATTCAATGGGCACCATCAACGTACCTGCCCAACATTATTGGGGAGCACAAACACAACGCTCCATTCAAAACTTTCCTATTGGCGTAAAACGCTTTACGCTTACACCCGTTTTGATTGAATCCCTAGGGATACTCAAGCAAGCCGCGGCAAAAGCCAATCGTGATTTGGAGCAAATTCCCGCTGATATTGCAGAGCTAATTATTCAAGCTGCCGACGAGGTGATTACAGGCCAACTAAATGCAGAGTTCCCATTAGTGGTTTTTCAGACGGGATCTGGAACCCAGAGTAATATGAATGCCAACGAGGTCATTGCTAATCGAGCAATCGAGTTAGCCGGAGGGGAAATGGGTTCCAAAAACCCAGTTCATCCTAATGATCATGTGAACCGTGGCCAATCTTCCAACGATACTTTTCCTACAGCGATGCATATTGCTGTTGCGCTGGCTACCCATCGTCATTTATTTCCTCATGTGCGTGCTTTGCGTGATGTTTTAGCGCAACTTGCCGATAAATATGCCTCGATTGTAAAAACTGGCCGCACTCACTTACAGGATGCGACCCCCATTACTTTAGGACAGGAGATTGGTAGCTGGGTAGCGCAGATCGATTTTGCTTTAGATCATATTGAACAGCAACTACCCGGTATTTATGATTTAGCCATTGGCGGTACTGCTGTTGGGACAGGACTTAATGCCCACCCCCAATTTGGCGATAAAACCGCTGCTTATATTGCTGAACATACCGGCATGCCATTTAAAAGTGCCGCGAATAAGTTTTTTGCTTTATCTGCACACGATGCTTTAGTGAATTTTTCTGCCGCCTTGCGTACATTAGCCGGTGCTTTGTTCAAAATGGCTAATGATGTACGTTGGTTAGCGAGCGGACCACGTTGTGGTATTGGAGAGATTTCTATACCAGAAAATGAACCAGGCTCATCCATCATGCCAGGCAAAGTTAATCCCACCCAAGCAGAAGCCTTAACCATGGTATGCGTGCAAGTATTTGGTAATGATGCAGCGGTAGCTTTTGCTGGAAGTCAGGGGAATTTTCAGCTAAACGTCTACAAACCCGTTATGGTGCATAACGTCTTAGAAAGCATTCAGCTATTAGGTGATGCATGCGCCGCTTTTAATGAGCATTGTGCCGTAGGCATCACCCCAAATCGAGAAAAAATCGAAGCTTACTTACAGCAAAATCTCATGCTGGTTACTGCTCTTAATCGCCATATTGGCTATGACAAAGCGGCTGCTATTGCTAAGCTGGCTCATCAAAAGGGGCTGAATTTAAAAGAGGCAGCACTCGATCTGGGCTATGTCACCGCTGAACAATATGATCAGTGGATCGATCCGCTGGCAATGACGCGACCTGAATAAACTGACTGTAATCCCTTTCTGCCCCGCCCTATAGGACGGGGTAGGGGGATGACTACTTATTTGATTAAGGTGATGGGAACGGTAATACGGCTTAATACCTTTGTTGTGGCCGAACCTAAAAGCAGCCCTGGCACAGCACCCAGACCGCGTGTTCCCATTACTACATGGTCACAATCATGCTCTTCAATATACGCTTGGACTTTTTCTGCAATCTGTCCCACTGTGATGTGGATTTGGTAAGGAATTTGCTCTTGGGCAAGCAGCGCTTTTGCCGTTTTTAATGCTTCTTTGCCCTCGTCTTGATAGTAGGCGTCGAGCACATCTGCGGTAAAAAAGCGCGCAACATTATTAGAAATAATAGGTGCTTGTACGTTTAGCACATGTACAGTACAAGTGCTAGATTGGTCTTTAGCGAGTGTTAACGCCGCACGAAGTGCTCGCAAAGATGGCTCTGAGCCATCTACTGGAACCAGAATGTTTTTCATAACAACCCCCATAAGATTCAAAAAAGAGTAAAGCCTTTATCATTTTAGCTTTTTACTATATGGCATAAAGCATATAAAGTGCGATAATAATACATCATGCTGCTATAGCAGCATTGTTATTTAGGAGTTTTTCATGAAAATCAAATATTTAGCTGCGTGTCTACCTTTGGTATTCGCTGCTGGCGTTGCTAAAGCTGATGCGCCTACTTACGAGCAGGTTAGCGAAATTTTGCAAAATAACGCCTGTTTGGCTTGTCACCAAGTAGATACCAAAGTCGTTGGTCCTGCTTACAAAGAGGTGGCGG
Source organism: Paenalcaligenes sp. (assembly GCF_030152715.1). Lineage (NCBI taxonomy): Bacteria > Pseudomonadati > Pseudomonadota > Betaproteobacteria > Burkholderiales > Alcaligenaceae > Paenalcaligenes > Paenalcaligenes sp. The sequence continues at coordinate 22,498 of NZ_JASLIX010000029.1, read as the reverse complement.
AAAAATACAAAGATGACCCAGCAAACGCTGAAATTTTAGCTAAGCACATTAAAGAGGGTAGTCAAGGCGTATGGGGCGCAGTACCTATGCCACCAAACGTAAACATTACCGATGAAGACCTAAGCGTAGTTGTGGACTGGCTCATGGCCGGTGCACCTAACTAATTATAGCTAGGCAATAAAAGCGCTTTATCTAAGATAGAGCGCTTTTTTGTTTACCATTTGATTTTATGTTTATCTTCCGTTGCATCGTGGCGAGCATCGTCGGCGGTGTGAAGATAACGGTTAGTTGTATTAATGGACTCATGACCGAGAGTATCGCGTACATGCAAAAGATCCATATTTTGCTCTAACATATGTGTGCCTGCGGTATGGCGTAGCCAGTGAGTAGACGCTTGTTCTACATGCAACGCCTCGCTTTCGTATTCTGGCCCCAAGGCACGTAAACGTTTAGCTGTATCAATAAATATCTGTTTAACGATTTTATGGATAGCGGCACGGGTCAAAGGTTTATTCTTAATGGTGCCAATCGGTAAAATCAAAGGCAGTTCCTCATTGGCGGTGGGATAGGGGGATAAGCCCTTAAAACGTCTATAGTTAGAGAGCTCTTCCATAAGCTCACTGGTGACAGGAACCGTACGTGTTTTTTGTCCTTTTCCTGTAATATCCATCCACCAACGTAAATGCCCATCTCGGTCTCGACGAGAAAACAACGCCCCCATACGGTTTTGGCTTAATTCTGAGACCCGTAAACCACATAAATATAATAACGAAAAAAGCCAACGGTAACGGTAATAATGCTCTAGCTCTCGCTCATTATCCCGAGGAAGTTCCTCTATACATCGTTTTACTTGTTCCCATAGATCCATATCCAGATAACGCTGCATGCGTTTAGCTGGTGTATAACGGCGACCGCGTAATACGGCTAATGGGTTTGCAACCAAATAACCAGCAGATACAAGCCAGGTGAATAGACTATTTATAACGGTCATGCTTTGGCGAATGCTGCTTGCTGATAAAGGGCCAGCAAAAGGGCGCCAGTCAGGATGAGAGCGCGCTACTTTAGACCCATTTTTAAGCACCCAACGTGAAGCTGGCTGGGGGTCTTGTAAAAAGTGCTGATAACGCAGAATATCCTCGTGCGTTAACGATGAAATCGGTTTATTGGCCTCTAAGTTTGCCCATAACAGTAAACGTTCTGATTCTTTACGATAGCTAGAAAACGTATTTGGACTATCTATGTATTGTGCCAACCACGCTTTAATTGCATCCAGATCATTATCTGCCTGCAATAACGTAGATGGGCTAGTCGCGCGATTACTGCCATGCGAACCATCGAGCGCCAAAGAATAAGGTGCATAGAATTCAAGCGCAGTAGGTAAATGTTCTGTCATAGTTGTGGTTAAGAAAAAGCTGGGGTTGCATACAGTATAAATCGAAGTGGCTGGATGTGTAGAGCTGGATCAATAATCTTTCTTATCATAATACAAAAGTTGACATTATGTGTGTAATGTCAAATTGAGCAATAATGAAGTTGATTATTTTACGTATTACGTAATAAAATAGAATTAATTCATTTGTTTGTTTTTACGATGCTCTGGCTTCGTAGCGCTACCATTTGGGGAAAACATGAGCCAATCAACTTTGACAGAGTCGCAACTGCATCTAGCGGTTGAGCAGTTACGTAACCAACACACCAACACCGTCGATCTTTACAAGGCCGTGGCTGCGTTGCTGTTTTTTCAATACGACACCACACCCACAACCAACCGTATGTATCAACTCGTGCGCAAAGGCAGCATGAGCGCACCATCAGAAGCTTTACGGTTATTTTGGCAAGAGCTACGGGAACGAAGCCAAGTACGGATGGAGCAAGCAGATATCCCAACGGCCATTACACAACAAGCTGGCATGCTGATTGCCCAACTTTGGCAAGAAAGCCTGGATGAGGCGTTAAAAATGACGAACCAACACCAGCAGCCGCTTCTGGTGCAAATCGGGCTACTGCAGCAAAATCTAGAAAAAGCGCAGGCAGAAGCCCACACCCTACAACAAGCTTTATTGCAGGCTCAGCGTCAACTTGAACAGCAAGATCAAGCCCTCGTTGAGCGTGAACAACAGCTTACGCAACGCCAGCAACAGCTAGAACAAACGCAAGAGCAAATCAAAGCCCTGCATATTCAGCACGAGCACGCCCTACTTCTACAACAAGAAAAAACCCAGCTAAGCGAGCAACGAGCCGCCGATATGGAAAAATACGCCCGTTTAGAAATCGATCGCGTTCGACAAGATGCAGCCAAAGTCCAACAGCAAGAACAGCAACGCTTTCAACAACATCTGCAAAAATACCAAACCTTACAAGAGGAGCATCAAGCACAACAAAAAGCATATTTAGAACTGCAGCAGCGTTACCACTATCAAAGCGAGCAAATGCAACAACAAAAACAATTACAGCAACAATTAGATGAAAAAAATCACGATTTGCGTGAGCTTCTTAAACAGCTACAACAGCAACTCGCACAACGTACACAGCGCACGCGCTCAACACCAAGTCGCCTTGCTTTGCAGCGCGCAAAAAAAACCGCTACATAAATCTGTAGCGGTTTAAGAAAATAGATCATGCTCATGTTAATGCGGTAAAGCTAGCCAAATGATTCAGTAAAAAATCCATGAGTAAGCGCACTCTTTCTGGAATATAGCTATTACTGGGTAGCACCGCATAAATCCCGATTTTATTTTCAGAGCGCAAACCACTTAACTCCACCAGGCGCCCATCCGCTAGATAGTCCTTAGCAATAAAATCAGGCATAAAGCTAATCCCCATCCCGGCGGCCGCTGCTTTGGCTAACGCATCGCCATTATTTGCCTTAATACGACCATTGGTGCTGATACTGAAATTACGCGTTCCATCCGAAAATAACCAACGACTATGATGCGAATACTGTAAGCACTGGTGTTCTAATAAATCCTCCGGCTGCTGCGGCTCGCCATGGGCTTGTATATAAGAAGGCGCCGCCACAAATAAAAGCTCGCACTCCCCTATTTTGCGCACAATATCACTCAGCGCTAATTCCCCAGCAATACGAATCGCTATGTCATAACCTTCGGCTGCCACATCTACCATGCGATCGTTATAATCGAGCTCTAAATGGATGTCTGGGTACTTTTGAGCAAATTCCATCAACATATCAGTAAGGTGGCGCAATCCAAAACTTAATGGCAAACTAACACGGATCTGTCCTTTAGGGCGTACTTGTTCTTCTATTAACTCAGACTCACTCCGCTCAACAAGATCCAGAATTGCTTTGCACTGTTCCAAATACTTTTTCCCTGCCGAAGTTAAAGCTTGGCGCCGAGTACTGCGAGCAATTAATTGGACACCTAAGTGTTTTTCTAGGGCAGCGATTTGACGGGTGACCACGGAACGAGCAACCCCTTTTTGTGCGGCTGCCGCAGCAAAGCTACCTAGCTCTGCAACCTCCACAAATAATTTCATGACCTCAAACTGATTCATTGTTGCTCCCTAAACAATAGTTAATTGCCTAAATAACTCTTTTTTGCACCAATCAAAACAGGTACAGTATACCTATTGCCTGCATTCTTCACGAGGAAATATGAGCGCTCGTTATACAAAAACCGCTATCGCCCTGCACTGGCTAATGGCCGTTGGTTTTATTGGATTGTTTACGCTTGGCTTTTATATGCAAAGCATGCCCTTTTCTCCAACAAAACTTCAGGTCTACTCTTGGCATAAATGGGCTGGAGTGAGCTTATTTTTCTTAGCCATATGGCGTTTAACATGGCGGATTACACATCGGCCTCCTGCATTACCCCAGAGTATGAGCCAATCAGCGCAATACTTAGCGCATTTAGGTCACTGGGCTTTATATTTTTTTATGTTTGCGGTGCCGCTTTCTGGTTGGCTCATGAGTTCCGCTATGGGGTTTCAAACGGTATGGTTTGGTGTTGTGCCGCTTCCTGACTTGCTCAGCAAAGACAAAGCCCTAGGGGAACTTTTAGCCCAAGTCCATGCCTATCTCAATTGGGCGTTTATTGCTACGGTAATTGGTCATGTTCTAGCGGCATTAAAACACCAGTTTTTGGATAAAGATAACCTACTTGCCCGCATGAAATAAGTAAGGATTTATTATGTTATTACGCACTCTTTCTGCCGCATTACTTAGTCTGCCTTTGGTAGTCAATGCGGCTACGTTTACCACCCTTGTTCCTGAAAAAAGTGAAATCCAATTTCACTATGAGCAAATGGGCGTAAATATGGATGGCTTTTTTAAAGGCATCGATGGTTCACTGCATTTCGATACCGATGCTCCCGAAAAAGCACAGGTGACACTCGAAGTCCAAATGCAAAGCGTTGATACTGGATCAGAAGAAGCCGATAGCGAGGTTGTGAAAAAAGAATGGTTTAATGCCTCTGATTTCCCTACCGCAACATTCAAAGCACAAAGCATTACGCCTAAAGCAGATAATGAATACGAAGTGACTGGCTTATTAAGTATCAAAGGTCACGAGCAAACCATTCGTTTTCCTGCCAAGGTAGAAACCACCGATGAACAAGCCACATTTAGTGGTAGTTTTTCTCTATTGCGTGGGGATTACGCGATTGGCGAAGGTGCGTGGTCCAAGTTTGACATTGTTGCAAACGATGTACGCATTGATTTCACTATCATTGCCACCCCTTAATTTATCTATTTGGAGAGTTTTATGAAAACCACATGGCGCCGTCTTGCACTAACAGGTGCTTTAACCGCCTTATTTACCCTGCCCACCGCTATGGCAGAAACGGTCACATACAACGTGGATTCCTCCCATACCTTTGCCCGTTTTTCTTATAATCATATGGGGTTAAGCCAGCAGCTGAATCGCTTTAATAAAACCAGCGGTACTGTTGCCCTAGACTTAGAAGCCAAAACAGGGGATGTGCAAATCGAAATCGATACTACCTCTGTAGATACTGGCCATGAAGCGTTTAATGAGCATATTCAGGGCGAGGATTTTCTGGATACAGCCAAATACCCCACTGCTACCTTTAAATCCAGCAAAATCATCTTTGAAGGCGATACCCCTACTGCGGTCGAGGGTGACTTAACCATCAAAGGCGTAACCAAGCCCGTAACCTTAACAGTAACTTCGTTTGCGGCCAAACCCCATCCAATGCTGAAAAAACCTGCTATTGGTGCTGACGCAGAAGTCAAGATCAAACGCTCTGACTTTAACGCGGATAAATTTGCACCCGCAGTAAGCGATGAGGTCACCATCAATATCGCACTCGAAGCGATTGCCAACTAAAAATAAAAAAGACCTTCTTTATGAAGGTCTTTTTTATATGGGTTAGGGTTATAAAATATCGTAAATCGCCTCTAAGGGGCGCCCTAAGCGCACGCCTTTTTTTGTTTGCACCAAAGGGCGATTTAATAGGATCGGATGCTTGGCAATCGCTTCAATCAACTGTTGCTCATCGGCCTGATCTAATTGTAAATCCGTATAAGGCGCTTCATTCGTACGCACTAGCTCTCTAACAGAAAGGTCGCACTGTGCTACCAACGCGTTAAGTTGTTCAACCGATAACGGGGTTTTGAGGTACTCAATTACCTCTGGCTCTAGCCCCTGCTCTTGTAGATAGGCTAATGCAGCACGCGATTTGCTACAACGTGGGTTATGATAAATTTTTGTCATTTACTCTCTACTCGAATAAAAAGGATTAACATAAAATCCTAACTACACACACAAAGGAAAAAACATGATTGATTTATACTACTGGACCACGCCTAATGGTCATAAAATCACGCTTTTTTTAGAGGAAGCCGGTCTGGAATATCAAATCATTCCTATTAATATCGGTAAAGGGGAGCAGTTTCAACCGGATTTTTTAGCCATTGCGCCAAATAACCGTATCCCTGCCATTGTAGATCACACCCCCCAGGATGGAGGGTCCCCTATTTCTGTTTTCGAATCCGGGGCGATTCTACAATACTTAGCAGAAAAAACAGGCTTGTTTTTACCTAAAGATCTACGTCAACGCACCCAAACTCTAGAATGGCTAAATTGGCAAATGGGTGGGCTTGGGCCTATGGCTGGTCAAAACCACCACTTTAACATATATGCTCCAGAAAAAATTGCTTATGCCCAAGAGCGTTATATCAAAGAAACCAATCGTCTCTATGGGGTCTTAAACAAGCAGCTTGCTGATCGTGATTATATTGTTGGGGAATACAGCATTGCCGATATGGCGTGTTATCCTTGGATTGTGCCTCATCAAGCGCAAAGCCAGAACTTAGACGATTTTCCACATTTAAAAGCGTGGTTTGAGCGTATTGCGGCACGGCCTGCAACACAACGTGCTTACGCCAAAGCAGAAACAATCAATACGCAACCTTCTGTTTCTGACGAAGAGTCCCGTAAGCATCTATTTGGCCAAGATGCTTCAATTATTAAATAAGGAATATTTATGATATTACAGTCACCCTATCGCGCAGGGCTTACCGCATTATGCGCTTTAGTCTTAAGCGCTTGTGCGGCTCCGCAAAAAGATATATCGCTTATCCCTACACAGACAGCAGATGTAACGAGCAAGGATGGTGTATTTACTCAACCTCTGCAGTATGAGCGTCAAAAACCTGGTTGTAAGGGTGACTGCCCTCGTTTAAAAGTCGATTCTTTGATTTTCCCTGGGAATAAAGCCTTAACTGACTATGTGGATCAGCAGCTCGCCGATATGACTCAGTTTGATGGGACTTATACAGCACAAGCTAGCGTCTCTGATTTTACTGATTATTATTGGGTCCATGCAGGTCCAAGAGACGAGGTCATTCTTAGTTCAAAAGTGCGATATCGTAATCAGCACCTCACTGTGTTAGAGCTAGGGGCTTGGCAATATTTAACCGGTGCAGCTCATGGTATGGGAGAGATACGCTTTATTAATTGGGATAATCAAAAAAAGCAGGCGCTCACTCTAAAAGATATCGTCAAACCGAATCAAGTACCCGCTTTTATTGAAAAACTACAACAAGCACACCAGCGTTGGCTTGCCACGCAAGAAGCCGCACAAGAAAACCCTACGGAATATAATCGCTTATGGCCATTTCAGCCAAGTGATAATATCGCCCTGACCGATGCCGGCGTTGTTGTGAAATACAACTCTTACGAAATCGCGCCCTACTCATCTGGGCAGCCAGAGCTACTCATTCCTTATCCTGAGCTTCGGGGGATTTTACACCCTGCTTATTTACCCCGTTAATGAAAAAACCCGCTGAGAACAGCGGGTTTTTGCTTTAAATATAGAGCGCTTATTGAGCAAAAACGGATTTAGAGCCGTCTTTATGCCAAGTAAACACATCAAATTTAAACTCTTTTAAATCACCCTGCTCATTCCAAGAAATGGTACCAATGGGGGTATCAACAGAGTTTGCATGGAGATATTCTGCCACGGCGATGGGGTCGTCTTTACCAGCCCCCTCTAATCCCGCTACCAATGCTTGCACCGCAGAATAGGCTGTCATCTGGAAAGCACCACCTGGATCACGACCTTTGTCTTTAAAGGCTTTAACTAGTGCTTCGTTGGCCTCGTCTTTAGTGAAATCTGCTGGCAAGGTTACGAGCATGCCTTCTACTGCATCACCAGCGATAGCATTAATATCCGGGTTCCCCGCACCCTCTGGGCCCATAAAAGTAATACCCAAATTCTGCTCTGCACCCTGACGTAGCAACAAACCCATTTCTGGGTGATAACCACCGTAGTACACAAACTCGGCACCAGAGCCTTTTAGTTTGGTGATAACAGCAGAGTAATCGCTATCGCCCGCATTAATCCCCTCGAAAAGCACCACATCAATGTTGGCTTTTTCTAGATCGTTTTTAACGGCGGTGGCAATCCCTTGGCCATACGACTGCTTATCGTGCAAAACAGCGACTTTTTTGGGTTTAATTTGTTCAATGATGACTTTAGCTGCGGCGGGACCTTGTTGATCATCACGACCGATAGTGCGGAAAATGGTTTCGTAATTTTTACCTTCGGTAACCGCTGGTGCTGTGGCCGAAGGTGAAATCATGATGACACCCTCGTCATTATAAATATCCGTGGCGGCAATCGTAGCGCCAGAGCAAACATGGCCAACGACATAGCCAATGCCCTCGTTGACAACACGGTTTGCCACAACAGGCCCCTGTTTAGGCTCACACGCATCGTCCATGACGACCACTTCAATTTGTTTACCTAACACACCGCCTTTGGCGTTAATTTGCTCTACCGCTGTGTCTACACCCTGTTTGACCATCTCACCATATTGGGTGAGCGCACCGGTAAAAGGACCGGCAACCGCAAATTTAATGGTGTCAGCAAAAGCCGCAGAGCTTGCAAGCATACCAGCAGCTAAACCTAATGCTGCCGCTAAAGGGGTAATACGAATTTTCATAAAAGAACCTCCCATAAGTGCTGCCAGCATACACCGTTTTTTAATCTTTGTTGCAAATTCTAAGCCAAATCTAGGGTTTACGACTAGATTTGGCTCATGGGGAAGAGCTATTAGGCGAGCAAGCTGCGTAGCATCCACGCTGTCTTTTCATGTACATCCAAACGTTGCGTCAAAATATCCGCTGTCGGTTGATCATTAACCGCATCCGCACACTCAAATGCGCTCCGTGCAGTGCGAGCGACGGCTTCATTTGCCTGTAAGAGCAGATTGATCATTTCTTCGGCGCTTGGTACAGAGGTTGGCTCGGCAATAGAAGACAGTTTAGCGAACTCGGCATAAGTACCAGGAGCAAAGTGACCCAAAGCGCGGATACGCTCTGCAATATCATCTAAAGCCTGCCATAGTTCAGTGTATTGGTCCATGAACATGGTGTGCAAGGTGTTGAACATGGGGCCAGTGACGTTCCAATGAAAGTTGTGCGTCATCAAATACAAGGTATAAGAATCGGCTAAAACCTTGGATAGCTCCGTGGCGACTTTAGCACGGTCATCTGCACTAATGCCGATATTTACGGGTACCTGATCGGTATGTGCTACGTTAGTTTTCATTTTTTTCGCCATGTTGAACTCCTTTAATAGTAAAAAGGCTATGTATTAAGATTACCACGCTTAAATAACTAGGGGCGATTATTTATCTATCGCCCCTATTAATAAAAACTATAAGTAATGCACGTTTTGTAAGCCGCACTGCAACACCGCATCGGCCAAAGCCTCTACTGCTGCGGTGCGTGGAAAACTTTTACGCCATATCAATGCAATCCGGCGATCCGGCACCGGCTCACTAAACGGAATGTACTCTAATAAGGCATTGTCTTGTGCTGGAGTAGTGAGTGCGGTAGCTGGCAATACTGTTACCCCAATCCCTGTTGCAACCATATGCCGAATGGTTTCTAATGATGATCCCTCAAAAGTTCGTTGTATGCCTTCGCTGCTAGCTGAAAAACGAGACAATTCAGGGCACACATCAAGCACTTGATCTCTAAAACAATGTCCCGATCCCAGAAGCAGCATGGTCTCATTTTTTAATTCTTGGGCATCAATATGTGAACGCCCCTGCCAAGGATGGTCATGCGGCACAGCCACTACAAAAGGCTCATCGTATAAGGGTTTGACCATAAACCCTGTCTCGGGTAGAGGCAACGCAACAATGGCGGCATCAATTTCACCCTGGCGTAATAGCTCTAATAAACGCACCGTGTAGTTTTCTTGGAGTACTAACGGCATATCTGGCGTGAGCTGAATCTGTTGAGGTACTAACAAAGGCAACAAATAAGGTGCGACGGTATAAATGATCCCCACTCGCAGCGGACCAGATAGCGGGTTTTGTCCCTGACGAGCAATCTCTTTAAGATTCGCGCCCTCTTCTAGCACTTTTTGTGCTTGTTCAATAATGCGCAAACCAATGGGTGTAATACCGACCTCGGCGCCACCCCGCTCAAAAATCACCACATCCAGCTCTTCTTCTAGTTTACGAATTGCTACAGACAAGGTGGGTTGACTTACAAAGCAGGCTTCTGCCGCACGACCAAAATGGCGCTCTCGTGCTACGGCAACAATATATTTTAATTCCGTTAATGTCATTTAACTACGTAAAAACTCTTCTTTTGCCCCCAACCATCGCTTCACATGACGCGTTGCCACAGTAGGGTGTTTTTCATAAAGATAAGACGCACAGGCTTTAGCCTGCTCGATCAAATCAGCATCTTGTTCTAGGTTAGCAAATCGTAATAACATTTGCCCAGATTGTCGTATACCAAGAAACTCGCCAGGCCCACGCAAAGCAAGATCACGCTCTGCTATCTCAAAACCATCTGTGGTTTCATACATAGCACGTAAACGTTGTCGTGCTATAGCAGATAAAGGATGCTGATACAGCAAAATGCAATAAGATTGTTTGGCCCCACGCCCAACACGGCCTCGCAGTTGGTGCAATTGAGCTAGCCCAAATCGCTCTGCATGCTCAATGACCATAATGGTGGCATTGGGCACATCTACGCCAACCTCAATCACTGTTGTCGCAACCAATATATCTAATTGGGCTTGTCTAAATGTTTCCATGACGACATTTTTTTCTGCGCTACTCATACGCCCATGTAATAAGCCAATGCGTAAACCAGGCAAAGCTTGGGTCATTTGCTCATAGGTATCCTCGGCCGTTTGCAGCTGTAGCGCTTCGCTTTCCTCGATTAAGGGGCAAACCCAATAAACTTGCTGCCCTGCTTGTACAGCAGCCTGTATGCGTTGCATCATCTCATCACGCCGGTCTGCGACGACAAGCTTTGTTTGCACAGGACTGCGCCCAGGAGGAAGTTCGTCGATAATTGAAACATCCAGATCAGAATAAAAAGTCATGGCTAACGTCCGGGGAATAGGCGTCGCACTCATATTTAACTGATGTGGCAATAAGGTTTGGCCTTGATCATCAAGATTACGAAGGCTATCAGTGGCTTTACGGCTCAGATCCAAACGCTGCGTGACACCAAAGCGATGCTGCTCATCCAAAATCACCAAACCTAGACGTGCAAAATGGACCTTGTCTTGGATTAAAGCTTGGGTTCCAACGATAAGTTGGCTTTGGCCCTGTGTGATGGCTTCGTAAGCATGACGTCGTTGCACCATTGTCAGACTCCCACTTAACCAGCTTACGGTTATACCTAAAGGAGCTAACCAGCCCTGAAGCTTTTGATAATGCTGCTCAGCCAAAAGCTCTGTAGGAGCCATTAACGCCACTTGATATCCCTGTTCAATGGCTTGTACCGCCGCAAAAGCTGCTACCACTGTTTTACCGCTTCCTACATCGCCCTGAAGCAAACGATGCATGGGTTGCGCTCGCTGCATATCCGCAGAGATTTCCGCAATGACACGCTGTTGCGCAGCGGTTAAGTGAAATGGCAATTGATGTAATAGCTGAGAAGCAAGATCTTGAGAGGCTGCAATTGCAGGGGCTTTGAGTTTGGCACGACGAGCACGTGCTGCAGCTAAAGATAATTGCTGAGCTAATAACTCATCGAATTTAATACGCTTCCATGCGGGATGTGTTTGATTTAATAACGCTTGGCTTTGCTCCGCAGCAGGATAATGCAATGCTCGCACGGCGTGCGCAAACTCCCATAAATCATATTGTTGTCGCACACTAGGGGGGAGCGTGTCGTCAAGCTCAACGTCCTCTAGAGCTTGAAGAATCGCCTTGCGTAAAGCGGGCTGTGATAAACCTTCGGTAGTAGGATAAATGGGAGTGAGCGTCGTCGCTAAGGGAGCTCCAGCCTGTGAGACCTTGGGGTGTACCATTTCAATGGCTGTTTGAAAGCCTCGACGTACCTCTCCGCGCAGGCGCAAGGTTTGTCCAACTTGGAACTGTTTGATCTGGTTCGGATAATAATGCAAAAGGCGAACCATGAGTTCGCCACTGGAGTCTCGTACCAATGCCTGTAATTGGCGACGCGGGCGTTGCAAAATATGTTGTTGTACTACCGTGCCCTCGATTTGGGCATACTCGCCTACGGCAAGCGAGGCAATAGGATGGATTTGGGTTTGGTCCTCGTAACGCAAAGGTAAATGCACCACAAAATCCATCGGTTTTACCAAGCCCAGCTTGGCTAAGCGCTCTGCTAGGCTTGGTTTTTTTGCGTTTTTTTTGCTTGTGGTGTCGGCCAATGCCCTACCTCAATCAAATAACAACAATCGCCTCAACTTCGAATTGAGCGTTTTTAGGCAGGCTGGCTACCCCTAAGGTAGAGCGTGCAGGATAAGGCTGTGGCATGACTTCTGCCATGATGGCGTTGACACTGGCGAACTTACTAAGATCGGTTAGAAATAAATTTAATTTTACTACCTGCTCTAACGATCCGCCTGCCGCCTGAATCACAGCAGCCATGTTTTCAAAACATTGACGAACTTGTGCCTCAAAATTATCCGATACCAGCTCACCAGTTTTAGGATCCAGACCAATTTGCCCTGACACATAAACTGTTTTGCCACCGGAGACGGCAACCGCTTGTGAATAGGGACCAACTGCGGCCGGTGCCGCCTCTGTTTGAATAATTTGTTTACTCATAAATGGCCTTTAGGCAAAAGTTAGAACAACCTTGATTTTACGCAGCAACCACGTAAATTAACAAGTCAAAAACCCGTGCTTACTTTTCTACAAAAGCACGCTCAATGACATAGTCACCAGGTTGCCCTACCCCAGGGGAAATTTCCATGCCGCGCGCATTTAATAATGCACTAATATCCTCTAGCATGGCGGGGCTACCGCAAATCATTGCACGGTCTTGTTTGGGGTCAATTTCAGGTAGACCAATATCCGTAAAGAGCTTACCGCTTTCGATCAAAGTCGTGATGCGACCCTCGTTACGAAATGGCTCACGGGTGACGGTAGGATAATAAATGAGCTTTTCTTTGATCAAATCCCCAAAATATTCATTATTGGGTAATTCGTTTTCGATAAAATCTTTGTAAGCCAGCTCGCTGACGTAGCGTACCCCATGAATCAGTACCACTTTTTCAAAACGCTCATACGTTTCTGGGTCTTGAATAATACTCATATAGGGGGCTAACCCAGTACCTGTGCCAAAAAGATAAAGATTGCGCCCAGCACGCAAATCATCCACAACAAGCGTACCAACAGGCTTGCGGCTCATAAGAATTTTATCGCCAACCTGCAAGTGCTGTAAGCGCGAAGTTAAGGGACCATCAGGTACTTTAATGCTTAAAAACTCAAGATGTTCTGCATAGTTGGGGCTGGCTACACTATAAGCGCGCATCAACGGTTTGCCATCGACCTCTAGCCCAATCATCACAAAGTGACCATTGGTAAAGCGCAACGCCGTATCACGCGTTGTTGTAAAAGAAAATAAAGTATCGTTCCAGTGATGCACACTAAGTACGGTTTCTGTATTAAATGCTGCCATAAGTCAAAAATAGAAAAAGAGAAGAATTTGGCTTAAGTTTACCCCGTTATGCGGGGATAACCCTAATTATTTGAGTGGTCACCATACAAAACTTGATCTAAAGGGGTCTTTAATACAGATCAAAGTTCTAGCAGTTAGTTCCCATAAGTGGGTATTAACCTCTTGAGACTCGCGTCAGAGTCTGCTATTGTTGCACTCAATGATGATAATCATTATCATTTAAAGTTAATACTTAAAACATATTTCGTCATCGTTGGAGTAAACGAATGCGTCTCAAAACCTCTTTGCGAACCTTAATGGGTAGTTTAGCTGTTGCTACGATGGGGCTATCGGCAGCGCCCGCCATGGCTGCTGATGAAATCAATATCTACACCACCCGTGAACCCCGTTTGATTTTACCCATTTTGGAATCGTTCACATCTGACACCAACATTAAGGTTAACACCGTATTTGTAAAAGACGGTTTAATTGAGCGCGTCAAAACCGAAGGGGAGCAATCTCCTGCCGATATTTTAATGACGGTGGACATTGGAAATTTACTGGATTTAGTCGAAGCCGGTGTAACACAACCGGTTGAATCCAAGGCATTAACCGAAGCCATTCCTGCGCATCTACGTGGCGAGGATAACCAATGGTTTAGCTTATCCATGCGTGATCGCGTGGCTTATGTCGCCGCCGATATGGACGATGTAACCGAACTCACTTATGAGGATTTTGCTGACCCGCGCTGGAAAGGCAAAGTCTGCATCCGTTCTGGTCAACACCCATATAATACGGCTTTAATTGCGGCCATGATTGCACATAATGGTTCAGAAGCAACCGAACAATGGCTCAAAGGTGTTAAAGCGAATCTCGGGCGTAAAGCCGCTGGTGGCGACCGTGATGTTGCACGTGATATTTTAGGCGGTATTTGCGATGTGGGCATTGCAAATGCCTATTATGTTGGTCGCATGAAAAATGCAGAGCCCGGCTCTGACTCCTACAAATGGGGCGAAGCCATTAAAGTGGTACGTCCTACATTTAAACAAAGCGGTGGCACACACGTAAACATTTCCGGGGCAGCTGTAGCTAAACACTCCCCGAACAAAGAGAATGCGGTTAAACTGCTAGAGTATTTGGTTTCGGATAAAGCACAAAGTCTCTATGCCAAAGCCAACTACGAATACCCGGTTAAAGCGGGAGTAGAACTCGACCCTACCGTCGCTAGTTTTGGCGAACTACATGTCGATAATCTTCCTCTCACAGAAATCGCCAAGCACCGTAAACTGGCTAGCGAACTCGTAGATAAAGTTGGATTCAATAACTAAATCTTCCTACTCTACGACTACGGCCGCTGCAGCTACGTTACAGGCTCAGCGGCCTCTGTGCGTTTATCACCCTTTCACTATGTTGTCTTCTATGCGCGCGCAGCAAAGCGTAGGTAAAAGCTGGTTCTTTTTAACTCTAGGCATTACCTGTTTAGTTTTAGCACCGGTCACCGTACTGGTTTGGCATGCTTTTCAGGGCTCCACAGAGCACTGGCAGTTGCTACTTAATCACGTGTTACCCGTGGCCTTTAGTAATACAGTGCTGTTATTAATAGGCGTGGGGGTTCTGGTTACCGCCCTTGGTGTGGGGAGCGCCTGGCTCATGACGGCCTATGCTTTCCCAACACGTCATCTTTTATCCTGGGCGCTGTTGCTCCCGTTAGCGGTGCCCACCTACATTGTGGCGTTCGCCTACTTAGATATTTTGCACCCGATTGGCCCGGTGCAAACATGGATTCGAGAGTTACTGGGTTACACCAGCCCCCGTCAATTTCGATTGCCTGATATTCGCTCGTTGCCCGGTGCGATTTTTTTATTAGGCTTTGTGCTCTATCCCTATGTGTATTTAAGCACTCGCGCCATGTTTGCTACCCAAGCAGCCAGTTTGCTTGAGGCAGCACGGGTCTTAGGCGAAAGTCAGCGTAGTGTCTTTTATCGAGTCGCCCTGCCTATGGCCCGCCCCGCTGTCGCCGTAGGCGTTAGCTTAGCGCTACTTGAAACATTAAATGATATTGGGGCCTCGGAATTTTTAGGGATTCAAACATTAACTGTATCCATTTATACGACCTGGGTTACTCGCTCTGATTTGGCCGGTGCGGCACAAATTGCACTATCCATGCTTGCCATTGTGGCTACCCTGATTATGGTTGAGCGCTATGGGCGGCGTCATCAGCGGTATAGTCAAAATCAACGCTCTCACCCTGTACAACCTATCGCATTACGTGGGCTCCCCGCTCTGATTGCTATGTTGCTTGGCTGGACCCCCGTTATCATTGGTTTTGTTGCTCCAGCGCTTTATCTGCTAAGCGAAAGCTATAAACACTTTCATTTAGTTGGCGAGGTGTCAGATCAACTGCTTAGCAGTGCATGGAACACCATTCATATTGCTTTTATCGCTACGGCAGTCACTATTATTGCTGGGCTGATTGTGGCGTGGACGGCACGTACTGTTCGTTATGGCCAAAAGCAAGGATTCATTATTGCTTTATCTAAGTTTGCCTCCATAGGTTACGCTGTTCCGGGAACAGTATTAGCCATTGGCTTATTAAGCCCATTGGTTTTCTTTGATCAAAGCCTACAAACCGTCATTAATTGGTTTAAAGACACCCCACCCCAGCTTTTTTTAATGGGGTCTTCTGCTGCCTTAGTATTGGCTTATGTGATTCGCTTTTTAGCAATTGCGGCGGGGGGGATTGAAGCCGGTTTAGCTCGCATTCCCCCTTCTATTGAGCAGGCTTCTCGCTTATTAGGAGAAAGCCCTGCAGGCACCCTCAAACGAGTGCATTTACCCTTATTGCGCCCCGCTTTGGGAGCAGCCGCACTATTAATTTTTGTGGACGCCATGAAAGAGCTTCCTGCCACATTAATGTTGCGTCCAATGAATTTTGAAACGTTGGCGACTTGGCTATATGCCGAGGCGGCACGAGGCACCTATGAAGAAGGTGCGGTCGCTGCTTTAGCCATTGTGGTAGCTGGATTATTGCCAGTGGTATTACTGGCGCGCTCCCAGCTAAAAACCACACGTGCTTCATTTAAAGGATAAGACATGACGTCATCCAACACGGCCTATTTAGATTTACAACAATTGTCTTTAGCTTATGAAACGCCAGAAGGCTTAAAAACTGTTGTCAACCAACTAGATCTACAAGTCGATAAAGGACACATTGGTTGCTTATTAGGTGCATCTGGTTGCGGTAAAACGACCGTTTTACGCGCTATTGCAGGCTTTGAGCCTTTACGCCAAGGGCATATATATCTAAATGGGCAATTACTGTCTTCCCCAGAGTACACCATCGTCCCCGAAAAACGTCAGGTGGGTATGATGTTCCAAGATTACGCGTTGTTCCCACATCTTAGTATTGAAAAAAATATCGGATTTGGACTACGCAAATGGGACAAACATAAGCGACAAGAGCGTATCGAAGACATGTTACAGCTGGTGGGTTTAGAGGACTTGGCTAAGCGTTATCCACACGAGCTATCCGGGGGGCAACAGCAGCGTGTTGCTTTAGCACGGGCTTTAGCCCCTGAGCCTTCGCTACTGTTATTGGATGAGCCTTTCTCTAATTTGGATGTGGACACCCGTGAGCGTTTAGCATTTGAAGTACGGGAAATACTACAAAAAACGGGGTTAACCGCGATTTTAGTGACACATAACCAAGCAGAAGCTTTTGCTATAGCTGATCGAATCGGGGTAATGAAAGACGGTCAAATCGTACAGTGGGATACCGCGTATGGCTTGCACCACCACCCTGTGAATGATTTTGTAGCGGACTTTATTCGTCGCGAAGCCTTATTAAGCCAACGCGCCCAAGCCTTTGCTCGGGGCGAAGCGGCTTAAATCAATTTATTGGCCGGTGGTTAGCCACCAATACGAATCACCGGCTCAATAATAATTGCAGGTATGCTCACCCCATAACCAGAATGTCGCGGCGGCTTACTACGATATGCATGAGGATGGCCTCTGGGCTTACAATCACGCTTTTCTTTATAACGGCCGTTTTTCTTGTATTCTCTTTTCACTTTACAGTGCCCATCCCAGTATTCATATTTCTGGTTATGATGCCGGTGATGTTTGCTGTGCCAATGATCCGCACTGGCCGTATAACTCAACCCAAGTAAAGCACAGGCCAAAGCTACCTTTGCCATACGCATAACAGACTCCTATAACGTATTGATGTCCTTGAGTGTAGCTATAGAAACAGAAAAATGTTTGAGTAATTATGACAAAGCCATACCAATTGTCTATTTAAAAAGCCCATGAAATTCATGGGCTTAACTTTAAATGTAGAGTAGCAATCTATAGCGTGTAGTACATATCGAACTCAATAGGATGGGGAGTCATACGCATACGGGTGACTTCTTGCCTTTTCAGGTCGATATAAGCATCGATCATTTCATTGCTAAACACACCACCACGTGTTAAAAACTCGCGATCTTTATCTAAGTGCTCCAGAGCTTCTTCTAAAGAATGGCAAACGGCTGGGATTTTTGCGTCCTCTTCGGGAGGTAAATCGTATAAGTTTTTATCTGCGGCGTCTCCAGGGTGAATCTTATTTTGAATACCATCCAAACCCGCCATTAACAGTGCCGCGAAAGCAAGATAAGGGTTAGCCATCGGGTCGGGGAAGCGGGCTTCTACGCGCCGTGCTTTGGGATTGCTAACGTAAGGAATACGAATCGAGGCAGAACGATTACGCGCAGAGTAAGCTAGCTTAACCGGTGCCTCGTAATGGGGAACCAAGCGCTTATAGGAATTAGTGGTAGGGTTAGTAATGGCGTTTAAAGCACGAGCATGATGGATGATACCACCAATATAATAGAGCGCCGTTTCTGAAAGCCCGCCATACCCGTCACCTGCAAAAATATTAACACCGTCTTTCCAGATCGACTGGTGTACATGCATGCCAGAACCACTGTCACCCAGTACAGGTTTAGGCATAAACGTCGCCGTTTTTCCATACACGTGCGCCACATTATGCACAGTGTATTTCAAGATTTGGTTCCAATCTGCTCGTTTTACGAGCGTAGAGAATCGTGTACCGATTTCAACCTGCCCTGACGCCCCGACCTCGGAATGATGAATTTCCACTGGAACCCCTTGTTGTTCCAGTAATAAGCACATTTCTGAGCGAATATCATGATGATGATCCACAGGCGGTACAGGAGAATACCCCCCCTGATGACGAGCTCTGTAGCCGGAGTTATTACGATTGGGGTGATCGATACCAGATGCCCACTGAGCGGTATCGGAATCAATTTTTACAAAGGAACCCGAGGGCTGATCATCCCAACGTACCCCATCAAAAATAAAAAACTCAGGCTCTGGACCAAAAAAGGCCGTATCGCCAATACCGGTTGCTTGCAGGTAAATTTCGGCGCGTTTAGCAATGGAGCGAGGGTCACGGTCATATCCATTTAAATCCGCCGGATCAACCACATCACAGCTTAGAACCAATGTGGGCTCTTCACGAAAAGGGTCAAAGCGCACAGTATCTAAGTCGGGCATCAACAACATATCGGATGCTTCAATCCCTTTCCAGCCCGGCATGGACGACCCATCAAAAGCCACGCCACTTTCGATCAGATCTTCGTCAAAACGCGTTGCAGGAATAGTTAAATGATGTTCTCGTCCTAAAGTATCCGTAAAACGAAGGTCCACAAAGGCAATATCGTTTTCAGTAATCCGGGTTAGGATATCATCGGCGGTAGACATGAAGGCTCCAAATCAATTAGCAAATAAAGGGCTTTTACGACATGGCCCATTTAGTATCTTAAAGCATTCTGTTGTGAGTTCGGGCATTTTTTCGTTAAAAACATCAAAAATTGTTAGCCCACCTCGAGGAACATTTCTTGTAAATCATTTAAAAAGCGCCAGCCTAATGCAGAGGCTTGGATACGAGTGGGATGAGGGTCTAGTAAGCCTTTGGCAATAGCTTGACGAATCGTAGGCAAAATGGTGGTTAAAGGCTGACCCGTGCGCTCTTCAAAATACGTAGCCGGCACACCATGGCGCAAACGTAAGGCGTTTAACATAAACTCGAAGGGTAAATCCTGTGCGTCCACCGTTCTATCCTCGGCCAAATGGCTACCATCCCGGGTAGTGGCTTGATCCATCCATCGCTGCGGATTGCGTACCCGCGCCTGACGCACAATACGATCATGAAAAGATAACTTGCTGTGCGCACCTGGCCCGATACCTAAATAATCACCAAATTCCCAATAGTTAGTATTATGTACCGCTTGGTGGCCAGCTTGGGCATAAGCAGAGACCTCATAGTGCTCATAACCCTGCTCAGCAGTTAATTCGATTAACGCATCTTGCATTGCGGCGCTTTCATCATCGGAAGGCAATGGCGGGGGGTATTTAGCAAACACCGTATTCGGCTCTAAAGTCAGGTGATATAGCGATAAGTGCGAGGTATTAAAAGAAAGAGCTGTATTTATATCCAGTAACGCTTCTTCTACTCGCTGCTGTGGCAGCGCATACATCACATCTAAATTTACCCGCTCTACCGCATCCAGTGCAAAGCCTATCGCGGCTTTGGCTTGTTGGGCATCATGAACACGGCCCAAAGCAAGCAAGGCCCGATCATTAAAGCTCTGAATTCCTAAAGACAAGCGATTAACACCGCTACGACCATATGCAGCAAATTTAGCCGCCTCTGCTGTGCCTGGATTGGCTTCGAGGGTAATCTCGGCATAAGGTTGCAGCGGCAAATAAGCACGAATTAAACTGATTAACTCATCCACTGCAGCAGCACTTAATAAGCTAGGCGTCCCCCCCCCAATAAAAACAGACACGATGGACCGACCCCACACTAATGGCAGGGCCTGTTCTAAATCCGCCTGTAGCGCGCGCAGATAATCTGCTTCTGGAATCGTATCTGGAGCCTGATGAGAGTTAAAATCACAATATGGACATTTACGCACACACCAAGGCACATGCACATACAATGCCAAGGGAGGCAAACTATTTAATAACGAGCTCTCGGCTTGCGCCTGTGGCCGTATTCGTACTACAGGTAGAGTATCCATTAGTTATGCAGTTCAGCTAAACGTTGTGCTAGAATTTTTAAGGCTTGAGCGCGATGACTAAAATGATTTTTTTGCTCTGCTGATAACTGTGCTGCTGTGCAATCTAAATCTGGCACATAAAAAACGGGATCATAGCCAAAACCGTTATCCCCTATGGGCTGATCTGCGATCTCACCCCACCAGACTCCTTCGGCAACAATGGGCCGCGGGTCTTCAGGATGATTCACATACACCAAGACAGAAACAAAACAGGCTTTACGTTGGGTTTGATTCTGCATACGCGCTAATAACAGACGGTTATTATCCGCATCCCCCTTACCTGCCTCATGTAGCTGCGCATAGCGTGCTGAATAAACGCCGGGGGCGCCGTCCAGCGCGATCACACACAACCCTGAATCATCGGCGACAGCTGGCATACCGGTAACAGCACTCGCGTGACGCGCTTTAGTCAGTGCATTTTCTAAAAAAGTGCCATAGGGCTCATCGGCTTCGCTGACACCTAACTGCCCTTGCGGTATGACGTGAAGCGACAAGGGCTCAAATAACGCCTGAAACTCCTTAAGTTTGCCGGGGTTGTTTGACGCCAACACGATTTTTTTTGTTTGCATGTTTTCCTCGTTAGTAGTGGATACCTTGATCCGCTAATGCTTGTTTTTGTAAAGCAATCAGCTCTGTAATCCCGTGCTGAGCATAATCTAACAACACATTCAGTTCGCTACGATCAAAACACCGCCCCTCAGAAGTGCCTTGAATCTCTACAAACTGCATCGCCCCATTCATCACAATATTGACATCGGCATCACAGCTAGAGTCTTCTTCGTAGTTTAGATCCAATAGCGCATTGCCATCTTTCATCCCTACTGAAACCGCAGCCACATGGTCTTTTAGTGGATTAGTATCAATCACATCATTTTCTAATAAATGATTGACTGCTAAAGCGGCCGCAATCCACGCCCCTGTAATACTAGCGCACCGCGTACCACCATCGGCTTGCAGTACATCACAATCAATATGTATGGTGCGCTCGCCTAAAGCAGCTAAATCAAATACCGCACGCAAACTACGCCCAATAAGACGCTGGATTTCTTGGGTGCGCCCAGTCTGTTTGCCACGGGCGGCTTCGCGGTCAGAGCGCGTATGGGTTGCGCGTGGCAACATACCATATTCGGCGGTAACCCAACCCTGAGCTCTATCTTTAAGAAAAGGAGGCACTTTTTCTAGAACGCTTGCATTACACAATACATGGGTATTACCCATTTTAATCAACACAGAGCCCTCTGCATATTGACTAAAACCGGCTTCTATCTGAACCGGACGTAATGTTTTGGTATCTCGGTGATCGCTTCGCAACATAGTCTTTCCTTATTCTAAAGGCTCTAGTGTACTATGAGCCACGCTCTCGCCTACAATAGATCTTTAGTTTTTGACGAGAGGATAACTATGATTCGCAGCATGACCGCTTTTGCTAATGCCCGCACGGAGTTTGAGTTTGGCACCCTAAGTATTGATATTCGTAGCGTGAACAATCGTTTTTTAGATTTACATCTGCGCCTACCCGAAGAGCTTCGTTTTAGCGAAGCCGCTATCAGAGAGCAGCTAACCCAAACCTTGCAACGCGGTAAAGTAGAAATCCGAGTTCAGTTTCAGCGTGCTTTTAATGCAGAGCAAAATCAATTGCACCCAGAGCTACTTGCGCAATTAGCCGCCCAGCTGCAAGCGGCGCGTAACATTATCCCTGATATCCCTGCCCCACGTCTTAGTGAAGTCATCGCACTCCATCATCAAGAGCAAGGGCTCGATCACGAAGTCTGGCTACCGATAATTTTGCGTTGTCTAGAGAGCGCTTTGCATGATTTTCAAGCCGCCAAAGCACGCGAGGGACAACGCTTGGCCGAAGCCATGCAACAGCTTGCAGAGCAAATGAGCGAACATGTTCAAGTCGTAGAGCAACATTTACCGGATATTTTGCGCGAACAACAACAAAAGATTGCAGACCGTTTACACGAAGCACTCACAGGGGTAAGCCCAGATGGCTTT